>NZ_JBXWSB010000261.1:0-791 GCF_059613205.1 Ruegeria sp. BHSB064 | reverse complement strand
CCGAGGTCAGCCGGGTGGCAAAAATCAAAGCGCCGGTGAACGCGACACCGGTCGCAACAAGCCCCAGAACAATCCAGAGCCCCCTGGAAAAGATCCCACCCCAATAGCCATAGTGCAGTTCATCTATCACATGGCGCCAGCGTGCAATGTGCGTGTTGTCATACGGGGTGAAGGCTCCCAGGATCTCGAATGTCACGGGATCAACTGTCACGATGCTGGGCCCCCTGATCTCGGGAATGCTGGGCAGGTGACCCGAAAAGCTGAGACCATCCGATTTCCT
The DNA here is from genome assembly GCF_059613205.1 of Ruegeria sp. BHSB064. Taxonomy (NCBI): domain Bacteria; kingdom Pseudomonadati; phylum Pseudomonadota; class Alphaproteobacteria; order Rhodobacterales; family Roseobacteraceae; genus Ruegeria; species Ruegeria sp. BHSB064. Next base: position 511 of record NZ_JBXWSB010000261.1, on the reverse strand, counting down.
GACAGGAAGTGCCACGCTTTGGGCTTCAAATCCGGGCAGGGCCTCGCGGGCGCGGGCTTCGGCCTGATCAAGGATGGCGGCCCCGAAGTCGGGTGGTAACCGGGTCTCGCGTTCAACGGACGGCTCAGGTTTTGGCCTGAAACCGTCAATCCCGAAATCGCCCAACATGAAAAAGAAGGCTGTGACAGCACTGATAATGAGAAAGGGCGCTGTCCAGACAGCGGTCAACCGGTGCATCGCGCCGGCCCATGATCGGGAGTCGGCCCCTTGTCTGGGCCGCCGGAAGAAACCCTTCCAGAAACGTCTATACGTAATAAGCCCGCTTATGATCTGAAACAGAACCACAATGGAGGTTGCCGCCACGGCCTTGTAGATGATGCTTTGACCCGAGAGCAGTTTGACGTGAAGTTCCCGCAGAATCCTGTCAAAACCGGGATAGCGCGTCACCTGCACAACCTCTGCGGTTTCGGGATCGGTCCAGTAATTCACCTGCTCACCCCAACCAGTGCGG
>NZ_JBXWSB010000260.1:0-902 GCF_059613205.1 Ruegeria sp. BHSB064 | reverse complement strand
ATCGCTCATGCGGCAGGTGGACAGGTTCCACGACGCGAAATTCCCCGAGCATACGCTGGGGCTGCAGTTGCGGGGCTCGGACAAGTTCGATTTTGGCGTCGGGCCCAACCTGTCCAGAAAGGTCGTCCCTGAAGAGTATTTCCCTTATATCGACCGCTATCTGGCCGAGCATCCGGATTGTGGCGGCATATTTGTGGCCACCGATCAGCGGCAGTGGCTCAAGGATCTGGAAAAGGCCTATCCGGACAAGATCATTTCCTATTCCGAAAAATCCCTCAGCGATACGGATGATAACCGGTTTCATGATGCGGACGAAAAAGCCGCGCGGGGGATCGAGGTTCTTGTGGATCTGTTGCTGCTGTCGCGGTGTCAGTACATCATAAAATGTCATGCGGCCGTCGGCGAGATGGCAGCAACCCTGAACAGGGATGTGGATTTCATCGACCTGAACTATCAGACGCAACCGATGCGGGCGCGCCGCAAGGCCCTGTCTGTTGTTGCCGTGCCTTGTATCAGGCTGCTCTGCGCGCTGTGGAAAATGCTGTCCGAGAACGGTCTGGCGCTGGAAAAGGTTGTCTCGGTTCAGGAAGACACGGTCATGGTGGGATCCCGCCCGCGCCCGCTGAACACGAAAGTGGCCGAAGGGGAAAAGGCCCCAAAACCACCCCTGATGTCGGGGCGTTTCATGTCCGCCGGGTTTGATTGGGTGCTCCGGTCGCTGGCCGATATGTGTTTCGACTATGAAAAGACCGACCGTACAGGCTAGACCCTGCGATGCGTAGGGCAGGGGCGCTCTGAAATAAAGAGAAACACCCGAAGTATCAGCGGCTTAAGCTTCGGGTGTCTCGATGTTTTCAGAGACCAGGGTCCGGGGCTGTGCCCGGTTCAGCTGGCCTGTGCGC
>NZ_JBXWSB010000259.1:0-912 GCF_059613205.1 Ruegeria sp. BHSB064 | reverse complement strand
ATAGCTTTCCAGACGCTCAACAGCACGGGGCGATAGGATTAGCATTCCGTGCGCCGCTTCGCCACCCAGAACCTTTTGCCAGCTAAAGGTGGTCACATCCAGCTTGTCCCAGGGCAGGTCCATCGCAAAGGCCGCCGAGGTCGCATCGCAGATTGTCAGACCCTGACGGTTATCAGCGATCCAGTCGCCATTGGGAACCCGCACGCCCGAGGTCGTGCCGTTCCACGTAAACACCACATCATTGGCGAAATCGACCGAAGCCAGATCGACGATCTGCCCGTAATCCGCAGTTTTCACCTCGGCATCGATCTTCAGCTGCTTGACCACATCTGTGACCCAACCGGACCCAAAGCTTTCCCAGGCCAGCATCTCGACCTTGCGTTCGCCCAGCAGCGACCACAGCGCCATTTCGACTGCACCGGTGTCCGAGGCGGGAACGATGCCGATTTTGTACTCTGCCGGAATGCCCAGAATTTCACGCGTGCCTTCGATGGCTGCTTTCAACTTGTCCTTGCCAACGGCGGCACGGTGCGAACGACCCAGCGCAGCATCGGCCAGCTTGGACAGCTCAAATTTGGGGGGTTTGGCACAAGGGCCCGAGGAAAAACGCGGATTTGCCGGCCGCATATCAGGTTTGCGCACGGCGTCGTGCGACACCGGTTGTTCAATAGTCATCTGTATTACCCTTCCAGATACACGCCCCTCGTTGGGGAGGGGTGTCCCACGCACAGAGCTATGGGGGCTTTGCACCTGCAGCAAGCGGAAAAGACGCTTGGTCCGACAAAAACGACATCTGAAGAGGCGCCTGATCGGAACGTTTGTTTCCGATTGGCGAAAACCCCGCCATTGATTTGGCGGGGTTTTGTTTTGGGTTTACTCGGCTGCGTCGAGGTATTCTTCCATTGGGGGGCA
>NZ_JBXWSB010000258.1:0-1036 GCF_059613205.1 Ruegeria sp. BHSB064 | reverse complement strand
TTACTCGATGATTTTCGACACAACGCCGGCGCCGACGGTGCGGCCGCCTTCGCGGATGGCGAAGCGCAGGCCGTTTTCCATCGCGATCGGCGCGATCAGCTCAACGCCGAACGACACGTTGTCGCCGGGCATGACCATCTCGGTGCCTTCGGCCAGGGTCACGGTGCCGGTCACGTCAGTTGTACGGAAGTAGAACTGCGGACGGTAGTTCGCGAAGAACGGCGTGTGACGACCGCCTTCTTCCTTGGTCAGGATGTAGGCTTCGGCTTCGAACTTGGTGTGCGGTGTAACCGAACCCGGCTTACACAGAACCTGGCCACGCTCAACGCCGTCACGGTCAACACCACGCAGCAGCGCGCCGATGTTGTCGCCCGCTTCACCGCGGTCCAGCAGCTTGCGGAACATTTCAACGCCGGTGCAGGTGGTTTTCGCGGTGTCGCGGATACCAACGATTTCGATCTCGTCGCCAACGTTGATCACGCCACGCTCGACACGACCGGTCACAACGGTACCACGGCCCGAGATCGAGAACACGTCTTCGATCGGCATCAGGAACGGCTGGTCAACAGCACGCTCAGGGGTGTCGATGTAGTCATCAACAGCCGCCATCAGTTCCTTGATCTTCTCTTCGCCGATTTCCGGGTTGTTGCCTTCCATCGCGGCCAGAGCCGAACCTGCGATGATCGGAATATCGTCGCCGGGGTATTCATACGAAGACAGCAGCTCGCGAACTTCCATCTCAACCAGTTCCAGCAGCTCTTCGTCGTCAACCTGGTCCACTTTGTTCAGGAACACAACCATCTTCGGGATGCCAACCTGGCGGCCCAGCAGGATGTGCTCGCGCGTCTGCGGCATCGGGCCGTCAGCAGCGTTCACAACCAGGATCGCGCCGTCCATCTGAGCGGCACCGGTGATCATGTTCTTGACGTAGTCAGCGTGGCCGGGGCAGTCAACGTGCGCATAGTGGCGGTTGTCGGTCTCGTATTCCACGTGGGCGGTCGAGATGGTGATGCCGCGCGCTTTCTCTTCCGGCGCA
>NZ_JBXWSB010000257.1:0-1040 GCF_059613205.1 Ruegeria sp. BHSB064 | reverse complement strand
AATCGCCTCGCGAATGGCCTGTCTTTGTGCCGCAGCTTCAGGTGTTGATCCCGAGCGGGCCTCAAGGTTGCTTTGCATGACCTCAGGGTCTACGCCTTCAGCCATTCCGAGCGATTCAAAGATCGGTCCGAATTCACCGATGGATTGATTGGCCCGCGTGACGATCTGCTTTGCAACCGGTGCGCGTTCTTCGCTGTAGCTGTCGAGCAAACTCTCTCCGGCATGGCCTTTCAGGACAGCCGCCAGTTTCCAGGCGAGGTTGAAGCTGTCCTGTATCGAAGTATTCGATCCCAAACCATTTGACGGCGGATGACGGTGCGCCGCGTCACCCATGATGAACACGCGGTCCTTCTGCATATGGGTCGCGTACATGTTGTTGACAGTCCAGGTGTTGGCGCTGATCAGTTCGATCTCAAGCTCGGGGTCGCCGACAAGTTGACGCGCAACCTGCGTGGCCATGGCCTCGTCAACTTCGGGGGCGGGTTGGTTGATATCATAGCCCCAGACAATCAGCCATTCGTTCCACGGGCGGACCATGCGGACCAGACCCATACCGATGCCACCGACATTCGCACCCGGCTGCATCACCCAATAGAGGACCGAGGGGCGATGCGCGACGTATTTGCTGAGATCCGCGCGGAACAGGATGTTCATGGACCCGCCGACGCCCATCTGACCTTCGAAAGGCAAACCGGCATGTTCGGCGACCAGTGAATTGCCGCCGTCTGCGCCGACCAGATATTTTGACCGGATCGTGATTTCTTCGCCCGACAAACGATCCAAACACGTCGTCGTCACGCCATCTGCGTCTTGCTCATGTCGCAAATATTCGGTGCTCATGCGCGCCTGAGTCCCGCGGCGACAAGCGGTGCCGAACAGAATGGGTTCCATGAATGTCTGTGGCAGATCGTTCATCATGGTCGGGCTGGACAGCAGGTGTTCGGCCTTGGACAGCGGGTGATTGCCCCAGCTTTTCATGCGTCCGATTTCCTCACCTGCTAGGCTTTCGCAGAACACGTTCTCGCCCATCAGATCCTGAT
>NZ_JBXWSB010000256.1:0-1064 GCF_059613205.1 Ruegeria sp. BHSB064 | reverse complement strand
AACGTCCTATGTCGGGAACTTTTGGCTGTTTAAGTCAGCAGGTCATGGGGCATCCGGCGAACCGGATGCCCTGTAATCGTTGCCCAGACGGGCTCTGCCGTCAAGAAATGATCTCTTCCATAGCAAACACAGGGTACGCGCGGTTGCGGCCCTCACCGTCCTCAATACGAGATCCCAAATTCCAAGCAGAAGGCCCAAACATTATCTACGAGGTCAGCGAACTGCCTCCACGGCTCATCAGAGAGAGGTCCTTCCGCCTGGGCTCACCCCCTCGAAGAAAGGGCGATAGGGTTCGCCGTGTTTGACCACGGCGTGTACGGTGCGCGCCATCTTGGCCGCGATTGCGGTGTAGGCCTTGCGACGCAGATGGGCGTTGTGTCGGTCCTTCGAGATGTAGCGTTCGAACTTGTCCCGGAAGCTGTTGGTCCGCTTCAGCACGGCAGTCTGTCCTGCCATCCAGAGCGTGCGCCGGAGTCGGGCATTGCCGTACTTCGAGATGCGGCTCTGACCGCGGAACATGCCGGACTGCACGGTGGCGAGATCCATGCCGCAGAACTTCAGGAACTGCCGGTGATGCCGGAACCGACGCAGGTCACCAGCCTCGGCCAGGATGGTCATGGCGTTGATCGGGCCGACGCCGGGAATGCTCGTCAGCAGCTGATAGTCGGGCAGGTCCGACAGCAACTCGACGGCCCGTGCTTCGATCACATCTCGTTGTCGGATCAGGCTGCGGCCCTCTGCAAGAACGAGGCGGAACATGCGGACCGCGTCGGAGTCCGGGTGGACTGGAAGGCCAACCGAACTAACGGCCGTCGCATAAACATCTGAAAGCAATTGTTCTTTGGACACCTTCCGGCCGACAACCTCCCAAGCATCAGCGATGAAGGCTTCCCGGCCCATGGCCGATATCATGTGTGGCGATGGGTACTTCTCAAGGAAGGCAAGGAACCAGTCGGTGCGCGAACTGCGGTGAAAGCGCTCGGCCTCGGGAAAGTACAGCGGCAGGTAATGCGTGAGGATGCGGTGCCACAACTCAGTCTTCGAGCGCGAAACGATCTCGTGGG
>NZ_JBXWSB010000255.1:0-1117 GCF_059613205.1 Ruegeria sp. BHSB064 | reverse complement strand
AAAAACACAGGGCTCTGCGAAGTCGCAAGACGACGTATAGGGTCTGACGCCTGCCCGGTGCCTGAAGGTTAAAAGGAGAGGTGAGAGCCTTGAATTGAAGCCCAGGTAAACGGCGGCCGTAACTATAACGGTCCTAAGGTAGCGAAATTCCTTGTCGGGTAAGTTCCGACCTGCACGAATGGCGTAACGACTTCCCCGCTGTCTCCAACATCGACTCAGCGAAATTGAATTGCCTGTCAAGATGCAGGCTTCCCGCGGTTAGACGGAAAGACCCCGTGCACCTTTACTACAGCTTCGCACTGGCATCAGGATTGTGATGTGCAGGATAGGTGGTAGGCTTTGAAGCGGAAACGCAAGTATCCGTGGAGCCTCCCTTGAGATACCACCCTTCGCACTCTTGATGTCTAACCGCGGTCCGTTATCCGGATCCGGGACCCTGCGTGGCGGGTAGTTTGACTGGGGCGGTCGCCTCCTAAAGCGTAACGGAGGCGCGCGAAGGTTGGCTCAGAGCGGTCGGAAATCGCTCGTTGAGTGCAATGGCAGAAGCCAGCCTGACTGCGAGACTGACAAGTCGAGCAGAGTCGAAAGACGGCCATAGTGATCCGGTGGTCCCGAGTGGAAGGGCCATCGCTCAACGGATAAAAGGTACGCCGGGGATAACAGGCTGATACTGCCCAAGAGTCCATATCGACGGCAGTGTTTGGCACCTCGATGTCGGCTCATCTCATCCTGGGGCTGGAGCAGGTCCCAAGGGTACGGCTGTTCGCCGTTTAAAGAGGTACGTGAGCTGGGTTTAGAACGTCGTGAGACAGTTCGGTCCCTATCTGCCGTGGGTGTAGGAGACTTGAGAGGAGTTGCCCCTAGTACGAGAGGACCGGGGTGAACGATCCACTGGTGGACCAGTTGTCGTGCCAACGGCAGTGCTGGGTAGCTATGATCGGACAGGATAACCGCTGAAGGCATCTAAGCGGGAAGCCCCCCTCAAAACAAGGTCTCCCTGAGGGCCGTGGAAGACCACCACGTCAATAGGCCGGAGATGTAAGCGCAGTAATGCGTTCAGTTGACCGGTACTAATCGCCCGATAGGCTTGATTTGATCCAGTAATGGAAAGACAAGA
>NZ_JBXWSB010000254.1:0-1015 GCF_059613205.1 Ruegeria sp. BHSB064 | reverse complement strand
CTCGATGGGCTGCTGAAACCTAAATGTCTTCCATTCTCCATGTGGGGCCGACCGACATCGGCAGCATGGGTTCCAGGATGGAAGGCGGGAAAGTATGCTTTTGGTTCAGGAAAAGGGGTTGGTTGTTCCAGCTTCCGACCCATGGATTTGCTTTGCAAATCCAGTCTTTCTTTTTCTGGATCAAATCAAGCGCGAGAAGGGCGTTTGGTGAATGCCTTGGCAGCAAGAGGCGATGAAAGACGTGATACTCTGCGATAAGCCATGGGGAGCTGAGAATAAGCTTTGATCCATGGATTTCTGAATGGGGCAACCCACTTGAAAGCTTCATATTGTTATCTCTGATAATCAATATGTTGTTTAACCAAGTACTTAAGGCCTGAATACATAGGGTTTTAAGAGCAAACCCGGGGAACTGAAACATCTAAGTACCCGGAGGAAAGGAAATCAATTGATACTCCCCTAGTAGCGGCGAGCGAACGGGGACCAGCCGAGCCGGAAAAGTGACTAGAACATGTTGGGAAGCATGGCCATAGCGGGTGACAGCCCCGTATAGGAAGCTTTGACGGACGTATTAAGTAGGGCGGAACACGTGAAATTCTGTCTGAAGATCGGAGGACCACCTTCGAAGGCTAAGTACTCCTTGCTGACCGATAGCGAACCAGTACCGTGAGGGAAAGGTGAAAAGCACCCCGACGAGGGGAGTGAAACAGTACCTGAAACCGAACGCCTACAATCAGTCGGAGGATCCTCGAGATCTGACGGCGTACCTTTTGTATAATGGGTCATCGACTTGGTCTCACGAGCAAGCTTAAGCCGTTAGGTGTAGGCGTAGCGAAAGCGAGTCTTAATAGGGCGTATGAGTTCGTGGGATCAGACCCGAAACCGAGTGATCTAGGCATGGCCAGGTTGAAGGTAAGGTAACACTTACTGGAGGACCGAACCCACATCCGTTGAAAAGGATCGGGATGAGCTGTGCCTAGGGGTGAAAGGCCAATCAAACTCGGAGATAGCTGGT
>NZ_JBXWSB010000253.1:0-1125 GCF_059613205.1 Ruegeria sp. BHSB064 | reverse complement strand
GGTTGAAGGTAAGGTAACACTTACTGGAGGACCGAACCCACATCCGTTGAAAAGGATCGGGATGAGCTGTGCCTAGGGGTGAAAGGCCAATCAAACTCGGAGATAGCTGGTTCTCTGCGAAATCTATTTAGGTAGAGCGTCATCCGAATACCCCGGGGGGTAGAGCACTGGATGGGTAATGGGGCCCCACAGGCTTACTGATCCTAACCAAACTCCGAATACCCGGGAGTACTAGATGGCAGACACACTGCGGATGCTAACGTCCGTAGTGGAGAGGGAAACAACCCTGACCTACAGCTAAGGCCCCCAATTCATGGCTAAGTGGGAAAGCAGGTGGGACGACCAAAACAACCAGGAGGTTGGCTTAGAAGCAGCCATCCTTTAAAGATAGCGTAACAGCTCACTGGTCTAAATAAGTTGTCCTGCGGCGAAGATGTAACGGGGCTCAAGCCATGAGCCGAAGCTTAGGATGCCGTAAGGCATGGTAGCAGAGCGTAGTGTGACATAGAACTCATCCGTATTTGCATCCTCTTGGGTGTAATGACGGATCGAGTTCTTTCGATGAAGCCGGCGCGTGAGCGATCCGGTGGAGAGATCACTAGTGAGAATGATGACATGAGTAGCGACAAAGAGTGTGAGAGACACTCTCGCCGAAAGTCCAAGGGTTCCTGCTTAAAGCTAATCTGAGCAGGGTAAGCCGGCCCCTAAGCCGAGGCCGAAAGGCGTAGGCGATGGGAACCAGGTTAATATTCCTGGGCCAGGAGGATGTGACGGATTGCAGGTGTAGTTCAACCTTATCGGATTGGTTGGGCTGCTGAGCAGTTCCTGGAAATAGCCCTCCATCAGACCGTACCCTAAACCGACACAGGTGGACTGGTAGAGCATACCAAGGCGCTTGAGAGAACGATGTTGAAGGAACTCGGCAAAATACCTCCGTAAGTTCGCGAGAAGGAGGCCCGGTTCCTAGGCAACTAGGGGCTGGGGGCACAAACCAGGGGGTGGCGACTGTTTATTAAAAACACAGGGCTCTGCGAAGTCGCAAGACGACGTATAGGGTCTGACGCCTGCCCGGTGCCTGAAGGTTAAAAGGAGAGGTGAGAGCCTTGAATTGAAGCCCAGGTAAAC
>NZ_JBXWSB010000252.1:0-1126 GCF_059613205.1 Ruegeria sp. BHSB064 | reverse complement strand
TATGTGCACATCATCTGAAATGGAGATTTCATGTCCCGGTAAAGAAGGGAGGCAGCGCGCCTCCCGGAGCACATTCAACATCTGAAGCAACGCCGTCACTTCACAGCTGACGGACGTGTTTGGTGTGCGCACACCTTTCCTACCATCAGCGCCCAAATCTGACCCGGGCCAGAGACATGAAAGTGAACACCCCATGAAACGGGACTACACAGATTTCCTTCCGCAACGCGCGCGAGACGCCGGATCACGAACTAATCTCAACCCCCTTCAGGCACTGGGATGGCAACCTTTTTTCGCCCAACAGATCAGCGTAGACGAGCTAACGGCAACACCTCCCGCGCGCGTCGTAGAAGTGCATCGCAATGGGCTGCACGTCCTCGGTGACAGTGTTGATGATATACTTCCTCCCAGGCCGGATGTGACTGTCGGTGACTGGTTGATGCTGAAGCCTTCGCACCCACAATCCAGTCGGGTTCTTGAGCGCACAAGCTTAGTCAAGCGGCGCGCACCTGGCACAGACCGGCAGGAACAACTTATTGCCGCGAACATTGATACGGCTTTCATCGTCACGTCTTGTAATCAGGACTTCAAAGTGGCCCGGCTCGAACGCTATGCCGCTCTGGCATTTGAGGCCGGGATCACCCCCGTCATCGTCGTGACAAAGACGGACCTTGCGACGGACCCGCAAAGCTATACCGACGCGGCCCGCGCTGTGTCTGAGATGATCGAGGTGGTCGCACTCGACGCCCGCGGAAGTGCTCCCCGAAAGCACCTTTCCTCGTGGTGCAGGCTGGGCAAGACGGTGGCGTTTCTGGGCTCCTCCGGCGTTGGCAAGTCGACGCTGACCAATGCCTTGCTCGAAAGCCAATCCATCGAGACCCAGGCCATTCGTGAGGACGATGCAAAGGGGCGGCATACAACAACGAGGCGCGAGCTTCATGCGATGCCCAATGGTTGTCTGATCCTCGACACCCCCGGCATGCGAGAACTACAGCTCACCGATGCTGCGGACGGGATCAATGACCTTTTTGCCGACATTCAGGAGCTTGCCGCAGGTTGTCGCTTTAACGACTGCCAGCACGAGACCGAGCCGGGATGCTCTGTATTGAAGGCCGTTGAACAAGGT
>NZ_JBXWSB010000251.1:0-1068 GCF_059613205.1 Ruegeria sp. BHSB064 | reverse complement strand
GTGGGAGCCGGTCTTTGTCGATTTTTTCAACGGCCAGACGCGGACGCCCGAGTTTCGTGCCGAGGTCAATGAGATGAGTGAAGCGCCTGTCCTGATCGACGGTGATTTTCGGACCAGCCAGTCCGGCGCCATTCAGGCTTACGTGACCGAGAAGTCCGGTAAATTCGGTGGCAAGGAGCGGGAAGAAAATTACGACATCCTGCGCTGGGTTTTGTGGGACAATCACAAGCTCAGTTCGATGGCAGGCTTGACCCGTTTCCTGATCAATTTCCTTCCGGAACAACACCGCAATCCAGATGTAATTGCTTTTAACCAGGGGCGCCTGAAGGCAGCTTACCAAGTTTTGAACGCCCATTTGGACGGTCGCGACTGGATCGTCGGCGACGGCGTGACGAACGCCGATCTCAGTTGCTGCGGCTACCTTTATTATCCCGAACCATTCGGCTTTGACCGCGCCGACTGGCCCCATATCGACGCCTGGCTGACCCGGTTATCCGAGCAGCCCGGCTGGAAACACCCCTATGACCTGATGCCCGGCAACCCGTCGGATCGAGCTTAAGGAGAAGACCCATGACCGAAGCTTACATTTATGACGCCCTGCGCACGCCGCGCGGTAAGGGCCGTAAGGATGGCAGCCTGCACGAGGTGACCTCGGTGCGCCTGTCCGCCCTGACCCTGAACGCGATGAAAGAACGCAATAACCTGGAAGGCCACGCTGTTGAGGACGTGATCTGGGGCAACGTCACGCAAGTGATGGAACAAGGCGGCTGTCTGGCGCGCTCTGCCGTTCTGGCCTCGGATCTGGATCAGTCGATCCCCGGTCTGGCGATCAACCGCTTCTGCGCGAGCGGAATGGAAGCTGTGAACCTGGCTGCGAACCAGGTCAAAGGTGGCGCAGGCGAGGCTTACATCGCAGGCGGCGTTGAGATGATGGGCCGTGTGGCCATGGGCAGCGACGGTGCCGCGATTGCTGTCGATCCGTCGCTGGCGATGGAGACCTATTTTGTGCCGCAGGGCATCTCGGCTGACATTATCGCCACCGAGTATGGCTTCAGTCGTGATGATGCT
>NZ_JBXWSB010000250.1:0-1223 GCF_059613205.1 Ruegeria sp. BHSB064 | reverse complement strand
TGAACGGCCTCATCTGACTGGTCCAATTTGATTGTTAGTGCATCATCGGCCTTTGATCCATCGGGATGATGGTTTCGGGTGCTGGCGCGCGATAGCCCAGTGCACTGTGGGGCCGCTTTGTGTTGTAGTGTCTCCTCCATTGTTCGATCAGAATTTGAGCTTCGCGCAGGTTGTAGAAGATTTCGCCGTTGAGTAGCTCGTCCCTGAACCGGCCATTGAAGCTTTCACAATATCCGTTCTCCCATGGGCTGCCGGGTTCGATGTAAGCCGTCTTGGCGCCGACGGCAGCAATCCAGTCTCGGACAGCCTGGGCGACAAATTCCGGCCCATTGTCAGAACGTATGAAACGGGGCGCGCCGCGAAGTATGAACAGATCCGTCAGGGCATCGATAACATCGGTCGAGTTCAGTTTCCGCTCGACCCTGATTGCCAAGCATTCCCGACTGTACTCATCAAGGATGTTCAGCGTCCGGAAGGCTTTGCCATCATCGGTTCGACTATGAACGAAGTCATACGACCAAACATGGTCGCGATACTCAGGCCGTAGCCGAACGCATGAGCCGTCATTAAGCCATAACCTCCCTTTCTTCGGTTGTTTCATCGGCACTTTCAGCCCCTCTCGCCGCCAAAGCCGTTCAACCCGCCCATCACTGACGGACCATCCAGCCTCTCTCAGCAACGCAGCGATCCTGCGATAGCCATATCGGCCGTATTGACGGGTCAGCTCGATCATATCGGCCACCAGCCGGTCTTCGTCCGCGCGACCTCGTGGGACGTGCCGTTGCGTGGACCGGTGTTGCCCAAGCACGCGGCAGGCGCGTCTCTCGGAAACGTTCAGCTGGCTACGAACATGATCGATGCAGGCACGACGACGAGCGGGGCTCAAAAGTTTCCCTTTGCGGCTTCCGTCAGGATCAGCTTGTCCAGAGTCAGATCAGACACCGCACGTCTCAGCCGCTCGTTCTCTTTCTGAAGCCGCTTCAGTTCTTTCAACTGATCTACACCCATTCCACCGTACTTCTTTCTCCAGCGGTAATAGGTTTGTTCAACAACGCCGATCTGCCTGATCGCATCAAGACGAGACATGCCTTGCCCCATCAGAACTTCAACCTGCCGTAACTTCGAGACAATCTCTTCGGGCTTTGGTCTCTTGTTCGCCATTCGTGGTCCTCCGTTTCCTAAACATAACGGTGGACCAGTTCAGTGGGGGAGGCTCACTGGTC
>NZ_JBXWSB010000249.1:0-1125 GCF_059613205.1 Ruegeria sp. BHSB064 | reverse complement strand
TTGCCATTCGAGGTCATGCACAGCGTGATCGTGGTGGTGAACGAAAAATTCTGCGGCAGAAGCGGCAGGAACGGGATCAACTCGGACTTGCGGAACACGCGCAGGCCCGAGTTCAGATCGTTGATCTTGCGCTCGGCCAGGAACGACGCAAAGGCGAACAGGAATTTCTTGGCCGGCCTGCGCAGCAGCGGCACGTTTTTCATCGCCGCGCCCCGGTCGCCCACCACCATGTCCTGATCACGGCACATGGCCAGCATCCCCGGCAGATAGCGCGCGGGATAGGTGCTGTCGGCGTCCAGAATGGCCACATATTCATACTGCGCCATCCGCACGCCACGCTTCAGGCTGGCGCCATAACCGGAATTGACATCGTTGAAGGTAACGGTGGCCCCGCTGGCCTCGGCCTCGGCGCGGGTTCTGTCCTGGCTGGCATCGTCCACCACGATGATCTCATAGGGAATGCCCAGCGGTTCCAGATGGGTGCGCACATCCTCGACTGTGTGACGCACGGCGTTTTCTTCGTTGAACGCGGGGATGACCACGCTCAGGCTCATGCCTTCGACATCTGTCGCAGCCGCTTTACTGGTTGCGGTGCTGTCTGCATCGATCCGTTCTGCGACTTTGTTCATGGAAACAGAAACCCTTTATATTCATAAATCATTCAGCCCGCCCCGCCTGCAGAATACCCAAGGACAAAGGGGAACGGGTTTAATTCCGTGTCTTGCGTGTTTCACTCAACCACATGTTGACTGAACGTAGACAATAAAATTGACCAAATTAGATCGTTTCGGCGTCAAGAATTGTACCTGTTCAGATTGCATGTGACAGAGATCTTCCGCTTGAAACGCAGTCTACCAGATTGGCTGCCCCAGGCGGAAAGTGATGGTTTGTGTCCTTCCGTTTGTTTCACCCAGTTGCACGATCACATCGTTGGATGAGTCTGCCGGGTCGAGTTGGAAATAGGCGTGTGCAGATTGACCTGCGGGTGTCACCGTCAGCGACTGCGCTGTGCGCCCGTTGATTTCAACCGATGCAGTGTCGACCTCGGGCGCGCCGATCCGCAGTTCGACGTCGAGCGGGATTCCACGTCTGAGCGGGTCTTCCAGTACCAGATAGGCCAGGGAT
>NZ_JBXWSB010000248.1:0-1304 GCF_059613205.1 Ruegeria sp. BHSB064 | reverse complement strand
GTTGAACGCCCATACTCAGAATATCACCTTGCCAAAGCTACACGAAGTTTTCCGCGCAACGAAGAACAAATACAAAAGCCCTATAATTTCGCGCTTTTTCCTCAGTTGATGTGCTTTACTCTGCTGATCACCCCTGTGGTGGGAAACAATAAATAAAATTGCAGCTCATTGTAATTTTATCGTGGAGATAAGACGTGCAACCCCTGCAACTTTCTCTGAAATGCTGCATGCAAACGCCTGACCGCGCCGCCTTCGAATTTCGAGCCATTAAAAGATGGCCTTTCTTCAACTGTTTGAGCCCGCTTCACCCGAGAATCAGATCTCAGAGTGAGAGGTTGTAAGTCGCATCGACCCCAAATGACCGTTCAATATTCGGAAACAGATGCTGATAACTTAATTCATTGTGGCCTCAAGACCCCCTAAGTGGCCATATAAATGACATATTTCGCAGAAAAACACTCGATATGTGGCAAAAGAGTGGGTAGAGTTCAGGTTAAGGGAGTGTGCGTCACGATGGGTTTTAGACGTGGCAGGCCTCACCGCGACAGTTAACGAGGGTGGAATAGATGTTTAAATCTTTAAAGACCATGCTGGTCGCGCTTGCAGCGGTTGTGCTGATGAGCAGCGCAGCCAGCGCCGTGACGGTGGTCAGTGCAGGCGGGACTTACGATATCAAGTCTGACCCGCTGTTCATTGGAACGGCAACCAGCCCTGGCGGGCCGGGATCTTATTCGGTGAATTTCACATCGCCGGTTGATCCGCTGATTGGGCAAGCAAACGCATCGGTTACGATCAATGTTTTTGGCCTGTTCACCGGCCTGACGATGAGCTGGGTTGATACAGCCAACCCATCGAACGTGTTTGCAACAACCGCGATCCTGGGCAATGGCATTCAGACAACGCTCAACACGCTGTTCAGCAGCGCATCAACCAGTCTGAGCCAAACGCTCGTGTTCTCGTGGGCGGGATCGACCGCACCGACCAACGGTGGGGTGATCGGCTTTGACTTCGATGTCTCGGCGGTTCCGCTGCCAGCAGGTGGCATGCTGCTGCTGACCGCCCTGGGTGGGCTGGCGCTGATGCGCCGCCGCCAGAGGGTGTAAAAGAAGCTTCATAACAGATGTTATGTTAAAAGGGCTGCTGATGCGGCCCTTTTTTATTGGTCACAGATCAGATCCTGCCGCCGGCGGCCTGGAGCAGCATCCAGACCATGCGTGTGCATCTGAGCCGGATCAGGGTCGCAACCGCCCGCATGGTTTCACCCACCGAGCCCAGCTTTTTGCTGGCCAGCACTTTGGGCGTAT
>NZ_JBXWSB010000247.1:0-1315 GCF_059613205.1 Ruegeria sp. BHSB064 | reverse complement strand
TCACGAGATGATTGCCGACCTGAACGACAAGCTGTGCCAGATCACCGGTTATGACGCGATCTCCCAGCAGCCCAACTCAGGCGCGCAGGGCGAATATGCGGGCCTGCTGACCATCCGCAACTACCACTTCGCCCGTGGGCAGGGTCAGCGCAATGTCTGCCTGATCCCGACCTCGGCCCATGGCACCAACCCGGCCTCGGCCCAGATGGTGGGCTGGCAGGTTGTGCCGGTTCTGGCGGATGAGAACGGCAATATCGACCTGAACGATTTCCGCGCCAAGGCGGAAAAGCATTCGGACAACCTGGCCGCCTGCATGATCACCTACCCGTCGACCCATGGCGTGTTCGAGACCACCGTGCAGGAGGTCTGCCAGATCACCCATGACCATGGCGGTCAGGTCTATATCGACGGGGCCAACATGAACGCCATGGTGGGTCTGTCGCGTCCGGGTGACATTGGCGGCGATGTCAGCCACCTGAACCTGCACAAGACCTTCTGCATCCCGCATGGCGGTGGCGGCCCCGGCATGGGTCCGATCGGCGTCAAGGCGCATCTGGAAGAGCACCTGCCGGGCCACCCGGAATACGGCACCGCTGTGGGTCCGGTCTCGGCAGCGCCCTTCGGCTCTCCGTCGATCCTGCCGGTCAGCTGGGCTTATGTGCTGCTGATGGGCGGCGCGGGTCTGACGCAGGCGACCAAAGTGGCGATCCTGAACGCCAACTACATCGCGGCGCGGCTCAAGGATGCTTATCCGATCCTCTACACCTCGGAAACGGGTCGTGTGGCGCATGAATGCATCCTCGACACCCGTCCGCTGGACGAGGCCGCGCATGTCAGCGTCGACGACATCGCCAAACGTCTGGTCGATTCAGGCTTCCACGCGCCGACCATGTCCTGGCCGGTGGCGGGTACCCTGATGGTGGAACCCACGGAATCCGAGCCGCAGGCCGAACTGGACCGCTTCTGCGATGCCATGCTGTCCATCCGCTCGGAAGCGCAGGACATCATCGACGGCAAGATCGATGCGGAGAACAACCCGCTGAAAAACGCCCCCCACACGGTGCGCGATCTGGTCGGCGACTGGGACCGCCCCTACACCCGCGAACAGGCCTGCTTCCCTCCGGGCTCCATGGGCGTCGACAAATACTGGTCTCCCGTCAACCGCGTCGACAACGCATACGGAGACAGAAACCTCGTCTGCACATGCCCCCCAATGGAAGAATACCTCGACGCAGCCGAGTAAACCCAAAACAAAACCCCGCCAAATCAATGGCGGGGTTTTCGCCAATCGGAAACAAACGTTCCGATCAGGCGC
>NZ_JBXWSB010000246.1:0-1410 GCF_059613205.1 Ruegeria sp. BHSB064 | reverse complement strand
TAACCGAGCAGAAATGGCGGATCCTGCGTGTGCTGGATGAGCTTGGCGAAGTGGAGCAAAGCACCATTGCCAACGAAGCCTGCCTGCTGCTTCCAAGTGTGACCCGCATCCTGCGCACGATGGAGGCCGATGGCCAGATCACCCGGCGTCAGGATAGTGAAGACAAGCGCCGTACTATGGTCACGATAACAGAAGAAGGTCGATCAATTCTCAAAGAGAACCTGGCCACTTCGCTTGCGATTTCAAACAATATCGAGGCCCAGATGGGCCGCGAAAAACTGGATCAGTTGCTGGATCTTCTGGAAGAACTGCAGGCCGTCAAAGTTTGACCTCGCCTAAAACAGGCGAGGCCGATTGAACGCTCAAAGAGTCGACAGACCCGTATCCAACGCTGCCAGTATCTTGACCACATCGTCTGACGTGATGATCAACGGAGGCGACAGAATGATGTTGTTGCCGGATACTCGCACCATTACACCATCTTCGTAAGCCGCTTTCTGAACCTGCAACGGTAAGTGCTTGGCAATGGGGGCTTTGGTCGTCCGATCAGAAACGAGTTCGAGCGCGCACATCAAACCCTCGCCACCGCGCACGTCGCCAATCGCGTCGTGTTTCTCGGCCAGCCTGTGCAACCCGGCAAACAACTCATCCCCGCGTGCCGCGGCGTTTTCCCAAACCCGCAAACGGGTGATCTCGGACAGGGCAGCCAGCGCTGCCGCGGCCCCGACCGGATGGCCGGAATAGGTATAGCCCTGATCGACCGATGCCAGACCCGTGGTGTCCTTTTCGAAAACTTCAGCAACTGCGCCTGAAATCATTGCCGCACCAAATGGAAAATACCCGTTGGTGATCGCCTTCGCCGTTGTCATGATGTCTGGCTGCACACCCCAATGGCGCGCGCCGCTTTCGCTTCCAGTGCGGCCAAACGCGGTAATGATTTCATCCGAGATCAACAGGATACCATGTTTGGAACACACCTCGCGCACCATGGGCATGAAGCTTTTATGCGGTGGGATCACACCCCCGGCCCCCAGAACCGGCTCCATGATAAATGCCGCGATCGTGTTTGCCCCCTGAAACCCAATCTCGGCCTCTAAAGCTTTGACGCAAAGCTGCGCCAAACGCTCGGGGTCGGTTTCGTCAAACGGATTGCGATAGGTCCAGGGCGCGGGCACATGGAAACAACCCGGCATCATCGGCTCATAGACCGCGCGAAACTTTTGGTTGCCGTTGACCGAGGCGGCCGCGAAATGAGTGCCGTGATAGCCCTGCTTGAGGCTGATGAACTTGGTGCGCCCCGCGTCGCCCCGAACCTTGTGGTATTGCCGCGCGAGCTTCAACGCGATCTCGACAGAGTCTGAACCACCCGACGTAAAAAACGCGCGGGTCAGGCCGTCTGGCGCGAAAAAC
>NZ_JBXWSB010000245.1:0-1551 GCF_059613205.1 Ruegeria sp. BHSB064 | reverse complement strand
GCTTTCCGCCCATTCTGTTGAAAAACAACGTATTGCTGGCGCAGAATGGGGTGACTTGAGCACGGCACGAACGCCTTTCCGATCAGGCTTTTCGCGTTTGCTGCGGCGCAGGAAAGATCTTGGCCAATTTGCGGAGGTTCTGGGCGGTGGCGGCGAGGAGGAATTCGTCATTGGCACCACATGGTCCGCGTAATCGGAGCCGTCCCAGCCCGAGGATCCGTTTGAGGTGGGCGAACAGCATTTCGACCTTTTTTCTGAGCTTCATCGAAATGTCGTACTGGCGGGTCTTTGCAATATCGCGAGCAACCTGTCGGGCGTCTTCGTGCTCTTCACGTGTGATCTTTCGAGCATCGGCGTTCGGGCAGCACTTGGCTTTCGACAGGCAGGTCTGACAGACGTCTTTCAAGGCGCGATAACGGGCCGTCCCTTTGCCGGTTGGCCCTCTGTTCGGATCGGAGTAGTTGCGGCGGAACTGCTTCAGCGCATGACCTTCGGGGCAGATGTATTGGTCGTTCTGGGCATCCCACTCGAAGTCGGCACGGGTCCAGGTTCCGTCGTTGCGCCCGGACTTATCAAAGACAGGTATGTGCGGCGCGATCTTGCGGTCGACCAGCCATCCAAGAAGTGGCCCGGTGCCGTAAGCGGTGTCGGCGATCAGCCGTTCTGGATGCAGATCGAACTTTTCCTCTACCCGGTCCAGCATGGTTTTGGTTGATCCGACTTCAGCTTGTCGGATGGACCGTGTGGCTTCCACATCGACGATGACGCCATGGTCGGTGTCGATCAGATAGTTGTCGGAATAGCTAAAGAATGCTGGGCCTTTACGGGCCGCCGTCCACTGGCTGGCCGGATCAGAATGAGAGGTGAACTTTGGTTGCACCTCGCTGGCGGCACCGAATGCGGCTTCATCTAACGTGTCGAGATACTCGCGAACGGCGCGAGGGGCATCGGTCGGGTCGATGTCGGAGGCGCACCATTCTTCTTTGGGTGTCGAATTCTGCTTGTTGGCATCCGCCTCGATCAAGCTGGCATCAATTGCCAGGCGCTGGCCGCTGACCAAACCTTCTGCGATGCAACGCGCAACTGTCGTCTCGAACAGATGACGCAGCAGCTCACTCTCACGGAACCGGCCATGCCGGTTTTTGGAGAACGTCGAATGGTCAGGCACGCGGTCAGTCAGATCGAGACGACAGAACCAGCGATAGGCCAAGTTCAAATGCACCTCTTCACAAAGCCGCCGTTCGGATCGGATGCCGAAGCAATACCCCACCAGCAGCATGCGGATCAGCAGTTCCGGATCGAAGGATGGCCGACCAGTGTGGCTATAGAAATCTGCGAGATAGGCGCGGATGCCATCCAGATCGACAAAGCGATCAATCGACCGCAGCAGGTGGTCTTGAGGAACATGATCCTCAAGAGAGAATTCGTAGAACAACGCCGCCTGCGCTTCCTGCTTCCGCCCCATCATCGCTCAGTCCTCCCATCCTCGGGGAGAATTGAATCAGCGACTTACCTCACGATCAAGCAAGAGTTTTTCAACGAAATACGCCC
>NZ_JBXWSB010000244.1:0-1592 GCF_059613205.1 Ruegeria sp. BHSB064 | reverse complement strand
CTATGCCAACCCTGAACGATATCCGATCGACCTTTCTGAACTACTTTGAAAAACAGGGGCATGAGGTTGTGGCATCCAGCCCGCTGGTGCCGCGCAACGACCCAACGCTGATGTTCGTGAACTCGGGCATGGTGCAGTTCAAGAACCTGTTCACCGGTCTGGAAACCCGCGACTATACACGCGCCACGACGGCACAGAAATGTGTGCGGGCCGGTGGCAAACATAACGACCTCGACAATGTGGGCTATACCGCGCGCCACCACACGTTTTTCGAGATGTTGGGCAACTTTTCATTCGGGGATTACTTCAAGCATGACGCAATCCCGTTTGCCTGGAACCTGATCACCAAGGAATTCGGTATCGACAAGAACCGCTTGTTGACCACGGTCTATCACACCGATGACGAGGCGTTTGAGATCTGGAAAAAGGTTGGTGTTCCCGAAGACCGCATTATCCGCATCGCAACCAACGACAATTTTTGGCAGATGGGCCCGACTGGTCCCTGCGGACCTTGCACCGAGATCTTCTATGACCACGGCGATCACATCTGGGGGGGACCTCCGGGATCGGCCGAAGAAGATGGCGACCGTTTCATCGAAATCTGGAACGTCGTCTTCATGCAGAACGAACAGTTCGAAGATGGCTCGATGGTCGAACTGGATATGCAATCCATCGACACTGGCATGGGGCTGGAACGGATCGGCGCGTTGTTGCAGGGCAGCCATGACAACTATGACACTGACCTGTTCAAAACCCTGATCGAGACATCAGCCGATGTAACCGGAGTAGATCCTTATGGTGACCAGAATGTGCATCACCGCGTGATTGCGGACCACCTGCGCTCGACCTCGTTCCTGATCGCGGATGGGGTTATGCCCAGCAATGATGGGCGCGGTTACGTTCTGCGCCGGATCATGCGCCGCGCCATGCGCCATGCGCACCTGTTGGGGGCGAAAGACCCGGTCATGCATCGCCTTGTGCCGTCGTTGGTGCAGCTCATGGGGGGGCACTACTCGGAGTTGACGCAGGCCCAGCCGCTGATTGAAGAGACACTCTTGCTTGAGGAAACCAAGTTCAAGCAAACACTGGATCGCGGTTTGAAACTGCTGGATGACGAGGTTGCAGGGCTGGACGAAGGCGCGCCTTTGCCGGGGGCTGCGGCTTTCAAACTTTATGACACCTATGGCTTCCCACTGGACTTGACGCAGGATGCGCTGCGCGAGAAGGGTCGCGCCGTTGATACCGACGGGTTTGACTCCGCGATGGCAGAGCAGAAGGCCAAGGCGCGGGCGGCTTGGGCCGGGTCTGGCGAAGCAGCGGATCAAGCCGTTTGGTTTGACGTGTTGGATTCAACCGGTGCGACGGATTTTCTGGGATACGAGACAGAGAAGGCCGAAGCACAGATTGCCGCGCTGGTCGTGGATGGCGCTCTGGTCGATGCCATCGAAGCCGGCGGCAGCGGTTGGGTTGTCGTGAACCAGACCCCGTTTTATGGCGAGGCCGGTGGTCAGATTGGCGATACGGGCGAGTTGCGTCGTGTCGATGACCGTGATGACCTCAGCCGGGTGGAGGACACCAGGAAGTTTGCCGAT
>NZ_JBXWSB010000243.1:0-1762 GCF_059613205.1 Ruegeria sp. BHSB064 | reverse complement strand
TCGGGTTCGTGTCCGATCCGATGAGGTTCAGCAGCAGGGTAAAGCCGATGGTTCCGGCCAGACAGCCGACAATCAGCCGGTAGTTGGCGATCTTTGTCGTCAGCAGGAAGGCCAAGCCGATCATACACGCCAATGTAGATGTCTCACCAAAGCTGCCCTGGATTTGGCCGAAGAACGCGCTCGACCAGGTGATGCCTTCAGCGGCCAGCGCCTGAACACCATCAGCCGCCGAGACCGCCAGTGCAGTTGCACCCGAGAAACCATCAACCGGGGTCCAAACCGCATCGCCCGACATCTGCGCAGGATAAGCAAAGTACAGGAAAGCCCGACCAACCAGCGCCGGGTTGAGGAAGTTCTTGCCTGTGCCGCCAAACACTTCCTTACCGATTACGACGCCAAAGATAATGCCCAAAGCGACCTGCCACAGCGGTGTGGTTGCAGGCATGATTAGCGTGTAGAGCATTGATGTAACAAGGAAACCCTCGTTCACCTCATGCCCCCGCACGGTTGCAAAGATGACTTCGAAAATACCGCCGGCGACCAGTGTGACGATATAGATCGGTAGGAAATACATCAGCCCGTGCATGACATTGGCAAAGATGCTGTCAGGGTTCAGCGAAATGCCGAACATCTGCAGAATTGCAATCCGCCAACCAGTGGCCGAGTCAGGCCCAAGCGTGGCTATAGCCGAATTGGCCTGATAGCCGGTATTGTACATTCCCCATAGGATACACGGGATCGTGGCTATCACGACATAAGTCATGATCCGCTTCATATCCACGTAAGACCGCGCATGAGGGGCAACGGTGGTCACAGTTTTCGGAGTGTAGATAAAGCTTTCGACCATCTCGTAGATGGGGAAATACTTTTCGTACTTGCCGCCCTTGGTAAAGTTCGGCTCAATCCGATCGAAGAAGCTGCGCAAACCCATTTGGATCAGCCCTCCTTTTCAATCTTGCTCAGGCAGTCGCGCAGCGCCAGCCCGTATTCGTATTTTGCCGGACAGGCAAAGCCCACAAGGCCCAGATCCTCTTCATCCAGCTCCAGTGCGCCCAGTGCCTGAGCCGTGTCCGTATCCATCACCAGCAAGGCACGCAGAAGCTGAGTCGGCAGATAGTCCTGCGGCATCAATTCTTCGAATACACCGGTCGGCACCATCGCGCGACGTCCACCATTCAGGTTGGATGTAAATGCGTACAGCTTCTTGGCAAACGCAGAGCCCAGAACGGGCTGTACGGAAAACTTAGACGGCATTGGACGAATCCAGCCCATCGGAATTTGATCGTGATCTTCACGTATGATGCTGATCTGGCGGGCAAAGCGCCCCAGATAGGCCGTCGGTCCATCAGCTAGCTGACCAGACAGGATTGAACCCGAGATGATACGCGGCGTGCCGTCCACGTTCACCTCATCACGGGTCAGGTCATCCGTGGATGCACCCATAACAGTGCGCACCAAACGCGGCTGACGCGCCCCGGGACCGGTCAAAGCAATAACAATGTTAGGATCCAGATGACCGGTTTGCATCAGGCGGCCTATTGCAATGACATCCTGATAGCCAATCGTCCAGACCTGCTTTTCACCAGCCAGAGGCTCGAGAAAATGGATGTGGGTACCTGCCAGACCAGACGGGTGCGGACCAGAAAATGCCGCCGCTTCTACGCCGGGAACATCTGCTCCGGGGATCGCGTCGCCTTCTTTCTGGCACAGGAAGGTTTTTCCTTCGGTCAGTTTGGTTATCGCTGCCAGACCCGAGTTGAAC
>NZ_JBXWSB010000242.1:0-1721 GCF_059613205.1 Ruegeria sp. BHSB064 | reverse complement strand
GACGGCGGCATCAATAGCTGACAACCCACGTTCTTCCTGCGCTTGCTTGGCAAACTCCACGATAAGAATGGCATTCTTTGCAGCAAGCCCCACAAGAACAATCAATCCAACCTGCGTCAGGATATTGTTGTCCATACCTCTGAACATAACCCCCAGCATTGCGCCCAGCACCGCGAGAGGAACGATCAAAACAATGACCATCGGAAGCGTCCAGCTTTCGTAAAGCGCCGCAAGAAACAGAAAGGCAAACAGTACCGAAAAGGCGAAGATATAAGCTGCCGTATTGCCTTGATTGCGTTCCTGCAGGGCGAGTTCGGTCCACTCGTATTCCAGACCGGGTGGCATGACTGCCTCTGCAAGGGCTTCCATTTCAAGCAATGCCTGCCCCGTCGACACACCGGGCGCTGGCGACCCTTGAACCGGCACAGACACCTGTTGATTGTAGCGCTGAACCAAGGCGGGGCCGGCGGTTTCCCGGACGGTAACCAAGGTGCCCAACGGAACCAAAGCCCCAGTTGCAGAACGGACTCGCAGACTTCGAATATCACTCTGGTTCAGGCGGAACGGTTCGTCCGCCTGCGCGCGCACCTGAAAAAGACGCCCGAAAGCATTAAAATCGTTCACGTAGGAAGATCCAAGGTTGATTGAGAGGGCTTCGAATATTTCGCCAATCGGGACGTTGAGCATTTGTGCCCGAACGCGATTGATCTCAAGGTACAACTGCGGCGATCCGGACGAAAAGGTTGTGAACACGCCCTGAACCTTGTCCGACTGGCTTGCACTGCCCATGACTGCATAGGCAGATTGCAACACGCGTGACATGTCTGCACTTTCAAGTTCCTGAAGCTGAAGCTTGAAACCGCCACCAGTTCCAACGCCACGGACCGCCGGAGGAGCAATGGCGATGATAAAGGCTTCGCGCAGGGCCTGCATTCGGCCAAAAAGCTGGCCCACAATAGCACCTGCAGTCGGCCCGTTTTCCTGGCGGCTTTCGAAGCTCTCGAAGGTGGTGAAAATAACACCTTGATTGCTTGCATTGGTAAATGTCGCCCCCGAGAAACCGGCAAATGCCACAGCATTCGTGACCCCGGGTGTTTCCAATGCTATCTCAGTCGCTTGTCTGATGATATCGTCGGTCCGGTCCAGTGCTGCACCATCCGGCAGTTGCACCACAACGATGGCGTACCCCTGGTCCATTTCCGGTATGAACCCGGTCGGCACTTTTGTCGTGATCCAGTATGTTCCGCCCATCAATCCGGCAAAGACCAGCAGAACAATGCTGCGGATCCCGGTTGAACCAGACAGTGCGCGCACGGTCCGACCATAAGTGGACGCCATTGCATCAAACCCTCTGTTGAACCCATTGCTGAGCGGGTCTGTGACGAAGGCCAGCGGGTTTCGTGTTGGTGCACTGGAGTTTGGCCTCAGGATTACGGCGGCCATCGCCGGCGAAAGGCTGAGTGAGTTGATAGTCGAAATAACTGTTGCGACGGAAATCGTGACGGCAAACTGCCGGTAAAACTGGCCGGTGATGCCAGGAACCAGAGCGGCCGGCACGAAGACGGCGATCAAAACCAGTGTCGTCCCGATGATCGCATTTTGGACCTCGTCCATGGTGCGGGCAGACGCATCTCTGGGAGACATGCCATTTTTGATGTTTCGTTCAACGTTTTCGACCACAACGATCGCATCATCAACGACAATTCCGATAGCCAGAATGA
>NZ_JBXWSB010000241.1:0-1941 GCF_059613205.1 Ruegeria sp. BHSB064 | reverse complement strand
GTTCTTCGGCCGCCTTGCGGACCGAAGACAGATCGCTTAGGTCCATCAGGATCAGGTCAGCCTTGCCTTTTGATGAAACCGAAAGCTTGCGCTGTGCCGCTTCGCCTTTCCCCCGCGAGCGGCACACCATCACGATATTGGCGCCTTTCTCACCCAGCATCCGGGCAGCTTCATACCCGATGCCCGAATTTGCACCGGTGATGACATAGGTTCTGCCGTTCAGGTTTGGCAGTTGTGATGGCTTCCAGTTGCTGAAGCCCGAATCAGCGATTTTCTGTTCCATTGGGATGGTCCTGTCGATATGGGTTGCAGTCCGGTTCGTTCTTGTGTACTTTATTTACAAACAAGACCCAATATGTCAATTTAGTAAAAATGAAAAAATCGTCGAACGCATTCGAAGTCCTGTCTGTCTTTGCTCAATACGGCTTTCGCAAGGTGTCCATGAACGACATCGCAGACGCTGCGGGATTGTCACGACAATCCATCTACAACCAATTTGGGTCGAAAGAGGCGGTGCTGGATTGGGCTGTCAAAACAGTGCTGACAACAGCAACAAATGCGGCCCTTGATGTTCTGACCCAGGCAGAAGGTTCGCCGCAGGATGTTCTGGCCCGGGCATATCAAACCTGGATCGGGGATCACGTGGCTATTTGGCGCGGCACGCCCCATGGTGCCGAGATCATGGAGTTCGCCATCGAATCCGCCCCTGAGGCCGAAATGGATTATTCGGCAGAGTTTGGAAAAGCTCTGTCGCGCTATCTGGAAAAAGTAAGTGTGGTTTCAACCACCGAGGAGGGGGCAGATTTGGCTTTTCTGCTCACAACTGTCTCAACCGGCCTGTTGTTAAAATCTACGACCAGCGAAGAATATGCCGCGGGTATGAAGCGCGCTACGAGGGTGCTTTTGGCTCACACGTCCTGAACCGGACCAAAGCGAGGTTGTTAACCAGGAAGCGGGAATGGTCGACTGCGCCAAATATGCAGTCACTCAGGCGCATCGACTCACAGAATTTTGCTTACCCTCAGAAAATTTCCGCAAAGGGTAAATAAAATCAATGTGGTGATCTAACATTCGCTTTTCCACAATAACCACGAGCAGGCTTCGACTCAGGACGTTAACTGCGAGCTTTTCCCGACCTTGTGAAGGCGAAAATTCTTGGTCTGAGTTTGATCCTCAGCCAGAGTCTTCGACCAGCCATTTGTAGACCAATGCGGCGCGATCCGAAGAGGTGTTATGAAGCACCACATAAAAGTCCAAGGGGGCCGACAATGTCTGTGGCAACAGTTTGGCCAGCTTGCCTGACTGAACTAAACCTGCGGTCAGTCCTTCCCAACCCAGTACGGCACCCATGTCATCTTGCGCAGCTTGCAGGGCAATGGTGTAGTTGTTCACCCTGTGACCCGAATTGAGTGAACCGGAGTAACCCAAGCCCGCAGCCCATTCCTGCCAACCTGTCCAATCGGTGCCAGGCGCGTCCAGGTGAATAAGTGGGACCTGAGACAGGTCCTGCAACTGTTCGACTTTAGTCTGCCGGACAAATTCAGGGCTGGCCAAAGCCATGATCCGGTCCCGGAACAGCACGTGATATGTGCCACGTTCGCGTGACGCGTCACCATACCTGATGCTGATATCGCATTTTTGCGTATCGTATCCCAAATCAGTGACGACTTGTGTGACAGAGATATGCCCGAAATTCTTCCAAAACTGTGCCAAGCGTGGTGTCAGCCACAGCGAGCTGACTGCCGTGCTGGATCGGATCGTCACACCTGAGCGATCATATTGTGAGCGTAACTGCTTGAGTGCCTCGCTGATCCCCTCAAACCCACGTTGCAAAGCAACCAGCAAATAAGCACCGCTTTCTGTGAGTTCCACACCTCGGTGATGGCGCTGGAACAACGCGCAATTGAGCTCGACCTCAAGCGCTTTGACCTGATGGCTGAT
>NZ_JBXWSB010000240.1:0-2121 GCF_059613205.1 Ruegeria sp. BHSB064 | reverse complement strand
ATCAGAACCATCGGTGGCGCGCAGTATGATGATCTTGCCTTTGGCAGTTTTATCAACCCAAGCACTTTTCATCCGGGGGTGGATATGAACTCTGTCTTCCAGGTTCGGTTCGGGGCGCAGGCTCCGGCAGGATCCCTGCCGTTTTCGCCGCGCCCCTGCCCGGCTTTTCCCGCGCCCGGATCGGTGTTTCTGAGCGATGAAACCCTGTTTGTCTGCCTTGAGGCGTCAGACGGGCCTGTGGCGTTCGACACCTGCGCGCCGTTCGATCTTGGGACAGGTCCGGCTGCGTTCTGCTGGAACGAGGACCTGTATATCCTTGCGGGACAAAGCTGTGAGGCGATCTCTCTCGCAACCGGCGACATTCATGTCACGCTTCCTCAGCATAACAGGCCCGAAGCGCTTGCGTTTATTCATCAGGTCGAACCCAGCCTGGTGAATGGCGTGTGTATGCGCCCGCTCAGCCAGCATGCTGTCGATGTGTCAGATATCATTCTGCGCCGCAGGCCTGTTCCGGGGGCGCAGGCGGCTGAAGCCCGGGGCAGGGCGGCAGAGGCCCTGCCGCTGGATCGGATATTTGGTCCGTGATCAAAGCCCCGGTGGAGTTTATTTGCGGCGGTAGACAAGCACTTCGCCATCCCCAAGGGTTCCGGCAAACTCATGTACGAATTCCAGCGACCCTTCGGCGTCCTGCGCCAGTTCTGGTATGGCGCGAAACATCCGGCTGGGGAACAGGATCACAATCATCACCGGGCCGGGCTGGGCCATTGCCTGGGCATAGCCCTGGGGGTCGGCGATGGTTGTCCAATCCGCGTTGAAATGGCTTTTAAATATCGGACCGCCGGGATTGATCGCATAAATCCGTTCGGACGGGCCGCGCGTTTGTTCCACCAGTTCAAATGCCCCGGCCAGATCCTGCTTTGGTGCCACATAGTTGCGCTGAACCAGAAACACCGACAGGGCCAGCATTGCAACCACACCGATGACAAACAGGGGCCGTTCCAGCCCGGACTGGCCGATCACCCGCGCAACGACACCCGCGCCGTACCAGCAGCCAATGACGGCAAGTACGATCACAGGGGCGATGTCGACAAAGAAAAATCTGGGCCAGACCCGCATGTCGAGAGCCAGGAGAACCGCCAGCGTCACAGCGACATGCGCCACGATGCACAGAAAGAACAAAGGCTGCGTTGAATGCGCGCCAATGGCACCCAGTGCGATCACAACCAATCCGCCGATGGCGATGATCAGCGTCAGGGCTCCGGTGCTGCCGACGGCGGTACGCACCCCTTCGAGCACGGTCCAAAGCGGGTTTTGATATTCCTGCATGGGATCAACTGCGGATGACGCCGAAATTTCACCCATTGTGCCGGCGATGCTGCTCAGGATCGGCAGATAGGCCAGCAGAACAAGAACAGAGGCCAAAACCACGGCAATCAGCGGCTGCATCACCCAGGCACGGGTAAGCGGGCCCCGGCCAAATCCGGTGACCAGAGAGATCAGCCAGACCAGCCCCAGAGCGACAAAGAAAAAGGTACCGGTCAGATGGGTGAAGACGGCAGCGGCGGCGGTAAATCCGAACGCGATCCAAAGGCCGAGGGTCGGCGTGCGCATTCCCCGGAGAAAGAAAATCAAACCAAGCGTGCTCCAGAACGCAAGCTCGGTATAGCCGCGGGCGTTCTGTGAAAACCAAACCTGATGATAGGACAGGGCGACAAGCAGGGCCGACACATGCGCGATGCCCGATCCGGCAACATCCCGCGCCAGCCACCAGATGGCCGCGACGGTGCCAACACCGAACAGGACAGCCGGAAAGCGGTAAACCCAGGCCTGTTCGCCAAAGATCTGCGACATCAGCTTGGCCTTCATGCTGAAGAAATAATGATGGTTCATCGAGTATTCGCGCATCATGTCCCCCCAGGGCAGGCGAACATGCGTGTCGACAGTCCAGATTTCGTCATACCACAATGGCGCATTCAGCCCGGCTGTTCTGAGGACGGCGGCAATAAGCAGGATCAGCAGAAGGATTGCCAGATCATTGCGGCCAAGTGTGGGGGATGGCTGGGTCATGAGGATGTCTCCGGTCACACCTGGATCAGTTCAGGGTCGTCATAAAATCGATTG
>NZ_JBXWSB010000239.1:0-2014 GCF_059613205.1 Ruegeria sp. BHSB064 | reverse complement strand
GGTGGGTGACTTCGGCTTTGCGCTTGGGATCTTCGCGATCTTCTTCCTGACCGACAGCATCAACTTCTCGGACATCTTCGCGTCGGCCCCAGCACTGGCCGAAGAAAAGCTGCACTTCCTGTGGGGAGAGTGGACTGCGATCGAAGTCATCTGTGTGCTGCTGTTCATCGGCGCGATGGGTAAATCGGCTCAGTTGATCCTGCACACTTGGTTGCCGGATGCGATGGAAGGCCCGACGCCTGTGTCGGCCCTTATCCACGCCGCGACCATGGTGACTGCGGGTGTCTTCCTGGTCTGCCGCATGTCGCCGCTGATGGAGTTCGCGCCGGGCGCAACCGGCTTCATCACTGTGCTAGGCGCATCCACCGCGTTCTTTGCGGCCACCGTGGGGCTGGTGCAAACCGACATCAAGCGCGTGATTGCGTACTCGACCTGTTCTCAACTGGGCTACATGTTCGTGGCTGCTGGCGTGGGCATGTACTCGGCGGCGATGTTCCACCTGTTCACCCACGCCTTCTTCAAGGCCTTGTTGTTCCTTGGTGCGGGTTCCGTGATCCACGCCATGCATCACGAGCAGGAGATGACTGAATACGGCGGTCTGCGTAAGAAGATCCCCTATACTTTCTGGGCGATGATGATCGGCACGCTGGCTATCACCGGCGTTGGTATTCCGCTGACTACGTTCGGCTTTGCCGGGTTCCTGTCGAAGGATGCCATTATCGAGAGCGCTTATGCGGGAGGCTCAAGCTATGGCTTCTGGTTGTTGGTTGTGGCCGCTGCGTTCACGTCGTTCTACAGCTGGCGTCTGATCTTCCTGACCTTCTACGGTGAGCCGCGTGGCGACAAGCATACGCATGATCACGCGCATGAAAGCCCGATGGTCATGCTGGTGCCGCTGGGCGTTCTGTCACTGGGCGCGGTTTTTGCCGGGATGATCTGGTACGGCAACTTCTTTGGCCACGCCGACAAGGTTGGTAAGTTCTACGGCATCCCTGTTGCCGAAGCGTCTGAGCACGCAGAGGCCGGCGATCAGGGCAAAGCCGAAGGGCATGAAAATGCCGCACATTCGGATGACGGCCACGCAGACGATGGCCACGGTGACAAAGATGCGCATGGCGGTGATCACCACTATGCCTTTGTGGGCAAACCGGGTGAGGGTGCGCTGTACATGGCACCGGACAACCACGTGTTGGACGATGCGCATGCCGCTCCGAAATGGGTCAAGGTCTCGCCGTTTGTTGCGATGGTCCTGGGCTTTATCGTGGCCTATTGGTTCTACATCGTGAACACGACGCTGCCCGCGCGGTTGGCCGAGAACCAGCGCCCGCTGTACCTGTTCCTCAAGAACAAGTGGTACTTTGACGAGATCTACAACGTGATCTTTGTCAAACCCACCATCGCCCTTGGCCGGTTCCTGTGGAAGCGCGGCGACGGCAATACAATAGATGGCTTCCTGAACGGAGTAGCAATGGGCGTTGTTCCCTTCTTTACCCGCCTCGCAGGCAAGGCGCAGACCGGGTACATCTTCACCTATGCCTTCTGGATGGTGCTGGGCATCGCAGCCCTTGTGACCTGGATGTCTATCGGCGGAGGGGCCAACTAATGGACAATATCCTCTCTATCGTTACGTTCATCCCGGCGATTGCAGCAGGTATTCTGGCGCTGTTCCTGCATGGGGATGACGCTGCGGCCCAACGCAATGCCAAGTGGATCGCGCTGTTGGCGACGACCGTGACCTTCCTGGTATCGATTGGCATCTACACCGGTTTTGATCCCTCGAACCCCGGCTTCCAGATGGTGGAAGAGGGTGAGTGGCTGATGGGCCTGAAATACAAGATGGGTGTGGATGGCATCAGCGTTCTGTTCGTGCTGCTAACCACCTTCATCATGCCTCTGACCATTCTGGCCAGCTGGAATGTAACCGACCGTGTCAAGGAATACATGGTGGCGTTCCTGCTACTGGAAACCCTGATGCTGGGCGTGTTCATGGCGCTGGATCTGGTGCTGTTCTACC
>NZ_JBXWSB010000238.1:0-2138 GCF_059613205.1 Ruegeria sp. BHSB064 | reverse complement strand
TTCTTTGCTGAAAATCTGATGCGCTGCTTCCTCTTCCACACCGGTTGTGGCCAGCAGAATATCGCGTTCGGTCTGCCGATCAGGATATTCGACGTCGATTTGAACCAGAAAACGGTCCAGCTGTGCTTCGGGCAGCGGATAGGTGCCTTCCTGTTCGATCGGGTTTTGCGTGGCCAATACGTGGAAGGGTGTTCCCAGCGAACGATCTTCACCCGCCACAGTCACCGTACGTTCCTGCATCGCTTGCAGCAAAGCAGACTGCGTTCGCGGGCTGGCGCGGTTGATCTCATCCGCCATCAACAACTGGCAGAAGATCGGACCAGAGATAAAGCGGAAATGTCGTGACCCGTCATCGGCGGTATCCAGAACCTCAGACCCAAGAATATCTGCGGGCATCAGGTCCGGCGTGAACTGAATACGGTTGCCGTGCAGTCCCATCACGGTAGACAGCGTTTCAACCAGTCGCGTTTTACCAAGCCCCGGCAAACCGATCAGCAGGGCATGACCACCGCACAACAACGCGGTCAGGGTCAGGTCCACGACCCTTTCCTGCCCGATGAAGCGGCGGGTGATCGAGGCCTTGGCCTCTTGCAGCTTGTTTTCCAGCGCTTCGATCTCGGCTACGAGGTCGGCAGGTTCGGTCATGACTTTCCCTTCCGTGGACTAATATGATTGAAGTGTATCGCGCTAAGAGGAAATGGCAAAAGCAATGAGCGGACAAAAACCTGTGAAACCGTCGCCAGATGGTCTGGCTGCATCAGTCAAAGCGGCCAAAACCAAGGGTTTACCGCCCGTTCACCTATGGAATCCCCCGTTTTGCGGCGATCTGGACATCCATATCGCAAAAGATGGCACCTGGAGTTATTTAGGCTCCCCCATCAACCGTTTCGAGCTGGTAAAGCTATTTTCCTCAATTCTTAAGAAAGAAGATGGGAAATACTTCCTCGTCACCCCGGTCGAGAAGGTGGGAATCACTGTCGAAGACGCCCCGTTTGTCGCCGTGGATTTTGATCGTGATGGCGAAGGCGAGCAGCAAAACCTGACCTTTACCACACATGTAGGCGATCATGCTGTTGCAGGTTCAGAACATCCAATCCGGATCGTTATCGACCCGGTGACAAACGAACCTTCACCCTACATCATGATCCGTTCCGATCTTGAAGCGCGCATAGATCGCAAAAGTTTCTACCGTCTGGTAGAGATTGGCACTCATCACGACGGCTGGTTTGGCGTTTGGTCAGGCCAAAAGTTCTTTGGGCTGATCCCATCAACCGAGCTTGGCTGATCCCCGGGACTGTCGAGGCGCCCGATCCTGCGCCAGAACAACGGCCAGAGCGACAACCCCCGCGCCCAGCGCGCGGGTCCAGTTCCAGTCATCGCCCAGCACCAGCATGATCAGCATCACGTAAAACGGTGCGATGTTGATGTGGAACGACGCCAAGGCAACGCCCAGTTTACCGACTGACGCGATGAACAGAACCTGGCTCAGCCCCATGGCAATCAGCGCATAGATTACCAGCATCCCAACCTGCTGCGCATCCACAGCAGCGCGCGGCATCACATCCATACCCATTTGCGCGGCCCCAAAACTCAGAACCCCGGCCATCAGCAACCCACCTGTAAAGGTGATCGTGGTGCGCCCGGTCTGGCTGAGCTCGGGAAAGTCGCGAACCGTCGCCATACTGGCCCAGCAGAAAAGTCCGGTTGAAGCAATTGCACAGACTGCGCCCAGCCCCAGCTGCGCCGGAGCGTTAGCGCTGGTGGCAATCAAACCGCCCGCAATCGACACCAGGACGCCAATGGCGAAGTTCCACTTTAGGCGCCGCGTGCCAGCGGCAAGTTCAAGCAACGTTGCTGCCAAAGGCGCGCAGGACGCAATAATCGCAACGGTCACCGGGTCCGTCAGCTTCTGTGCCAGGATCAAAAGGAACATGCCGATCCCGTACCCGAAACCGCCAACAACCATTGCCCGGCCCCATTTCGCCCGCATTACGCGGCTTGGCCCGTCAAGAATGAACCAAAGCGGCAACATCACAACAACAGCCAACGCCAGACGCGCGGTCAGCAGCGCAACCGGGGGCCAGCTTTGCAAAAGGACCTCGGCCGCAGGAAACCCGGCTGCCCAAGCCATCATCGAC
>NZ_JBXWSB010000237.1:0-2078 GCF_059613205.1 Ruegeria sp. BHSB064 | reverse complement strand
CGGAACCGGCGCCCATAAAACTCACGTTCGCCCAGCAAATGCGAGACCGGCACTCGAATTGCGCGCAAGGAAATCAACTGGTCATAGCGCTCGGCAATCTCCGGCTGCAACTCCTCGGGCGCAATCAGTGTCACCCGACTGGCTTCAATACGCGCCGCATGGGCCAGCAGCAGGCGTGCGTCCCGCGCAGGATCATCCACGCCAGCCGCCCGCAGACGGGCCGTTGCCGCCACCATGGCCTGAGCCGCTGTTTGCAGGCCGGTCATTGCGCCATCTCGGCCAGCAGCCGTGCCTGATCATCAGCCGTCAGCGCGTCGATGACCTCATCCAGATCGCCCTGCATCACCTGATCCAGCTTATAAAGCGTCAGGTTGATGCGGTGGTCCGTCATGCGACCTTGCGGGAAATTATAGGTGCGAATGCGTTCCGAACGGTCGCCCGAGCCCACCTGACTGGCCCGATCTGCCGAGCGTTCGCTATCTATCCGCTGCCGCTCCAGATCATAGAGCCGCGTCTTGAGCACCTGCATGGCAATCTCGCGGTTACGATGCTGAGATTTCTCGGAACTCGTCACCACGATACCGCTGGGGATATGCGTGATCCGGACCGCCGAGTCGGTGGTGTTCACGTGCTGTCCACCCGCGCCCGAGCTGCGCATAGTGTCGATTCTGATGTCATTTGCATCGATCTGGATGTCCACATCCTCGGCCTCGGGCAGAACCGCCACTGTCGCAGCCGATGTGTGAATCCGACCACCACTTTCGGTCTCTGGCACGCGCTGCACGCGGTGCACACCGGATTCGTACTTCATACGGGCAAACACGTTGTCACCCTTGATATGGGCCACGACCTCTTTGATGCCGCCCAAATCCGACGCTTGTTCCTCGATGATCTCAAACCGCCAGCCCCGCGCCTCGGCATAGCGCTGATACATGCGCAGCAGGTCGCCCGCGAACAAAGCGGCCTCATCGCCGCCGGTTCCGGGTCGGATTTCCAGCATCGCCGGGCGCGCATCGGCTGCGTCCTTTGGCAGCAAGGCCAATTGCAGGGCCTGTTCGGCGGCGGGAATACTGGCCTGTAACTGAGGGATTTCTTCTTCGGCCAACTCCTTCATATCCGGGTCGGCCAACATCGCCTCAGCCTCGGCCAGATCCGCCACCAACTGCCGCCAGGCCATGATCTGATCAACCACTGGCTTGAGGTCGGAATATTCTTTGGCCAGCGTTGCAATATCGCCCCCCGACGCGCCATCGGCCATGGCAGCTTCGAGGTACTGAAAACGCTGGGTGATCTGTTCAAGACGTTCTTCGGGGATCATCCGGGCGGTGTCTCTTATCCAGGGGCTTTGGTCAAGGGCAACCTCATGCTAAGCTTGCCATCATGAAACGGTTTTTGCTTGCCTTACTGCTCACATCCACGCCGGTTTTTGCTGATTACGTCGGCCCGGACGGTAAAACCCGCGATTGCTATTGCACCGATACCTCAGGGACGCGCATCGAGTTGGGTGAGATGATTTGCTTACAGGTCGATGGCCGCATGTTCACCGCGCAATGTCAGATGTCGCTGAACGTTCCCATGTGGCGAGAGGTTCAGGAAGGGTGCCTGTCATCGGGGCTGCGTTCGGACTGGCCTGATCTGGAAACACCTTCAGTCGGTGACAGCGCTCTTTGAGCGCTCCAAGTCTTCCCACTTGCTCAAATTAAATGCCCTTCGTTGGCACAGTCTAAGCGCAACAGTCAGTAAAGTGAGCGGCGCAGCGGCCAATGCAGCAGGGCCAAATACATTGGGAAGGCAAAAGTTCTCACCAAGAATAACAATTACCCCTGCCTGAACTGAAGCAATGATCAAAGTCAGCAAGACAAACACAGCAACATTGGTTAATGGCGATGCCCAGTACAGAAAAGGTCTTGGTTCAAAACCAAATGCTCTCAATCGTTCAAGATCAGCATCAATTCTTATATGCTGCTTAACACCGGTCTGCTCAATTTCAGCCAATGCGTTTTGAAACCGCTGCTCATAGTCACTCATCCTACAAAAATATGAACTTAACCCAACGATTTCAATCTATTGAAGTGATC
>NZ_JBXWSB010000236.1:0-2093 GCF_059613205.1 Ruegeria sp. BHSB064 | reverse complement strand
GATCAGCAGAAGGATTGCCAGATCATTGCGGCCAAGTGTGGGGGATGGCTGGGTCATGAGGATGTCTCCGGTCACACCTGGATCAGTTCAGGGTCGTCATAAAATCGATTGGCCGCAAAGCGGCTCGGCTCGCCTGCCTGTCAGCATAGAGATTATTCCTGTTTCCGGGGAACTTGCGGCTCTCCTGCTATGGTGATCCCGGAAAATCAGGCATGAATCGTCCGCGCATAGGAAACATTTTGGTGAAATAGGTATCACTGTTGATTCCTTTGGGGCGGGCTGTTTCTCGGCTTCATGAGGTCCGGACCATCATGTGTTGCGGGTGAATGCGGCATGGGTGCGGGTCAGAACAGCGTTGGAGGTTTTAATCAGAAGAGTTTCAACCTTCAGGTAATAGAGATGCGCGACAGCGAGGTTGATGAGAAACAATACGATAACAAGTGCCATAAATATCAGATAGTTAAGGTCACTGCTGGTGGGAAGCATGTACACAAGGGCCGGGATCAGGATCGCATGCAGCAGGTACAGCGCATAAGATGAATCGCCCAGAGGACTTAATCCATGAAACAGCTTCAGTCCCCGTTTGTTGCGTTCCAGTACGACCACTCCGGCCACCAGGAAGAAGCTGGGTATCCCCCAAAGCACAACGGCGGGGTAGCGGTGGTAATCCAGCACAAGGCTGGCTGCAAATCCCAGAAGCGCAACGACCACCATGGCTGCGCCTTGCCAGGCGGGCAGGGGGCGGGGCCGTGTCGCCATCATGCCAAGCAGGGCTCCTGCCGCAAACTCCAACAGCAGAGCGCTGGTCATCAGTCTTGGCAGACCAAAGGCCGTTTCGCTTGAGGGGGACCAGAAAACACCAATGGCGACGCTGATCAGAAACAGAACGCTCAGCCAGATGACCCGTTGCAACAGCGGGATGCGCAACGCGATCAGCACCGCAAAAATGGCGTAGAAATAGACCTCATAAGCCAATGTCCATCCGACATCGATCAGGGCGCTGGCGCCATTTGGCAAAAGCAGCACGGATCCAATCCAGATCATGGCCTGATCGGGAATCGCGCGGCCTGTGAGAAGGGCCAGAGGAATGCCGATACACGCCACCAGCCAGTAAGATGGATAGACCCGTGAAAACCGTTTGCGTAAAAAACGTGTCCAATCGCCGTTATTGTCCTGGTTTGTCCACATCATGATGAAACCGCTGACAACAAAAAAGATATGGACACCGGATGCACCGAGGCCGGCAATATAGGTTGTATTCGGAAACGAGACGCCGAGGCTTTGATGCAGCCAAATTACGCAGTGGTAAAGAGCAACGGCAGAGGCGGCAATCGCCCGAAGCGCCTGAATGGAATGAAGCACTGGTAAAACCTGAACACTGAAACTGCCGACAGCCTAGGGGACCGCAGCAAATTTCGTCAAGCTCTTCGCCGATCCCAGAAAGGGCGGCCAAAGACCCGCAGCTATCCGGGATTAAGGGGCCTGACCCGCAGCTCATTCATGACAGCTGTCTTTTCAGTTGCTATGAACATGTTGTGTTAAAACGGGTTTTGAGCAGATGCAGATTGAACAGATGATCCCGTCGGGCGTTTTGATCCTGACCGCACCCGCAGGGAACAGGTTTAGCCGAAGAAGAAGGACTGTGTGAGCCGGTTGCAGCGTCTATCGCCAAGAGCCGGTCAGGTACGATTGATTTCAACCCCGTCGACGGATCGCTTGTCCGGGTTCGACGGTCTGATTGAGAAAAGGGTAAAAGCGGATCAATGAAGAGTGGTGACACAAAATACTTGCTGATTTGCAATACGTCGGATGGTCTGATCGCTCAGCTCAACGGCATTGTCGTTCAATTGCAGTTTGCGCGCCGGATGGGGATGACGCCGATCATCTATCTGCATCAGAGAAGCTATATGTTTGGCGGTCCAAACCCGTATTTCGACGCCGAACACGGGCCCAATGTCTGGGACTATTACTATGAACCCGTTGGGGTGTCTGGCGACGAGATTCAGGCTCTGATACAGGCTGAACGGGTCTATACCCTGTCTACGGCGTCCGAGTTGATGCGGCTGTATCGGTGGGAGCCCAGAAGCTGGTTC
>NZ_JBXWSB010000235.1:0-2206 GCF_059613205.1 Ruegeria sp. BHSB064 | reverse complement strand
GTTGGATTGATTGTTCTTGTGGGGCTTGCTGCAAAGAATGCCATTCTTATCGTGGAGTTTGCCAAGCAAGCGCAGGAAGAACGTGGGTTGTCAGCTATTGATGCCGCCGTCGAAGCCAGCCAATTGCGCTTGCGGCCAATACTGATGACTGCATTCGCGTTCATTCTCGGCGTTGTGCCCTTGATGATCGCAGTCGGCCCCGGTTCTGAGATGCGACAGGCGCTTGGAACGGCGGTGTTTTTTGGCATGTCAGGTGTCACTCTGCTCGGGCTGTTCTTTACACCTGTTTTCTACGTTGCCATGCGCACGGTATTCCCGATGCGACAAGCCACGACGTGAGCCAATGGTGCAGTGACAGACGCATTTGAAACGTTCAGTGCGCGGGAAGCAAGATACAAACGTCCGCAGGTCTGTGGCGGAATCGTTAGTGCCGAATGAATGGGTGAAAATCTCGAAATAGCCGCTAGGTCTTGTAACAGCGCCGATCATTAGGAGAACTGCACATGGAAAGCCTAGCTGCCGATCTTCGCGAAATGACGCGAACGCCTTTACATCAAAGCCATGTCGAAACCTTGAAAGCGTTAGGCACTGAAGTGAGTTTTGAGGCGGGCCAAATGATCGCCGAGGTTGGCGATCCAATGGACCAGTTTATCTACATTGTCACCGGTCGGGTTGAGGTAATTGATCCACAAACGCGAGAGGCTTATCTACCGACGTCCCTTGGGCCGACGCAGTTTTTGGGAGAGATCGCGTTTCTCAGCGGCGGGGTCTACTCGCTGCCGATGCGTGCCAGAGAGAACACGCGTGCCATCTCTGTGCCGCGCGAGAAAATGCTGGACGCAATGTCGCGGATTCCGGAGATGTCAGATATCGTCATCACTGTCTTTTCCGCACGTCGCCGACGTCAAATCGAAGACCATGACAGTTCTTTGAAACTGATTGGCGCTGATCTGGATCGCAACATCCGTCAAATCGAAGAGTTTGCGATCCGAAACAAGATCCCATTCCAAACGATGGATCTAGGTTCTGAGACTGCATGTGAGGTCGCGCAGGCCTGTCACCTGACAGGCCATCAACCGGCGGTTATCTTTGGCGACAGTCTTGTGGTTGACAACCCGACGCCGGCCAAGGTCGCCCGATTGCTCGGGCTCGAACAGTCTTACGATTGTCGAGAGGTCATTGATGTTTTGATTGTTGGAGGTGGTCCGGCTGGGGTCGCGGCTGCGCTCTACGCTGGTGCCGAAGGGCTCTCTGCGATTGTTGTGGAGGACCTCGCAGTTGGGGGGCAGGCTGGGACATCCAGCCGGATCGAGAATTACATGGGCTTTCCGACAGGCATATCGGGCGCCGACCTTGTATGGCGAGGCGAAGTCCAAGCCATGAAGTTTGGCACCCGATTTGTTCGCCCAAAAC
This sequence comes from Ruegeria sp. BHSB064, assembly GCF_059613205.1. Classification (NCBI taxonomy): domain Bacteria; kingdom Pseudomonadati; phylum Pseudomonadota; class Alphaproteobacteria; order Rhodobacterales; family Roseobacteraceae; genus Ruegeria; species Ruegeria sp. BHSB064. The sequence goes on along the minus strand of NZ_JBXWSB010000235.1, from coordinate 793 downwards.
GGGCCAAACAATTGCAACGTCAATCCGATGGCGTGTTTTGTGTAACGCTGGATGATGGGCAAAAGCTAAGGACACGCTCGGTCGTAGTCGCCACGGGGGTCCAGTACCGGCGTCTGCCGTTGGACAGACTGAAGGATTTTGAGGGTTTGGGCATCTACTATGCGGCGACCGAGATGGAAGCACGCTATTGCAAGGGCACGGATGTCGTCGTGGTCGGGGGCGGAAACTCCGCGGGGCAGGCGGCGATGTACCTGTCGCGATCCGCAAAACATGTGCATGTGCTGGTGCGAGGCGACAGCTTGGCTGCATCGATGTCCGATTACCTGCTGTCAAGGTTAGAGGCGGATCCGGCGATCACCATCCACTACAAGTCCCAGCTAAAGGCACTCCTTGGGGACGAGGCCATGTCCAGGGTCATCATTGAGCGTGACGGATCAGACTGGCCACTCGATTGCAGCGCCGCATTTGTAATGGTTGGGGCTGCACCCAATACCGAATGGTTGTCGCAGAGCTGCCAGCTGGACGCACGCGGCTTTGTGGTCACGGGCAACGAGGCCAACGCTGGATCAACTTTCGCGACGTCTTGTCCCGGCATTTTTGCCGTGGGCGATGTGCGCGCCGGATCGGTCAAGCGTGTTGCCTCTGCGGTGGGTGAAGGGTCAGTTGTCATATCTCAAGCTTGGGAATACCTGCAAAACTGAGTGTTTTTCTTCGCACAAAAGTTACGTCGCTGTCCTGCCTTGGCTAGCCCGGCTATAACCAGAAAGAGACTATTGTTTGTCAACGCGGTCTC
>NZ_JBXWSB010000234.1:0-2484 GCF_059613205.1 Ruegeria sp. BHSB064 | reverse complement strand
CGACAGTCCAAACACCGCTTTCATCCAGGCGGGGATGCGAATGGTCTGACCAAAAACCTCGATTTGAAACGGAACGGCAAGCAGCACGATAAACAGCAGTACCAACCAGGGCGAGTTGCGGAATAGCTGGGTCACAAACCACGCCAGGCTGCGCACAACAGAGTTCCGGCTGATCTGCGCAAGGCCCAGCATAACGCCCAAAACCGTGCCGATCGACATTGCAAAAAGCGAAATCACCACGTTGAACAAAAAGCCTTGGGTCAAAAGGAACGGCATCCAGCGCCAAAGCGCTGAAAATGCCTGGGCTGACGCATCACCCGATTGTGCCAGCGCAAGCGTTGGCCACGACAGGGCGATCACCACGAGCCAGACCAAGGGAATGCTGGCCAGCCAGCGAATGAAATACATCTCATCCAACTGCCCGTGCTTTGGGTCAAATGGCTTGAGGACGGGCAAATCCGATTTATCGACGATCAGGCTCATGTCAGGTCGTTCCGTATCCGGGGATTGCCAGCTTGCGTTCCCATTGGTTCATGCCGAAGGCGAGGATACCCACCAGTGCGATGTAGGAGACAAAGAGCAACAACATCGTCGGGTTCTGAGCAGACGGATAGTCCGACCAAACCGATACGCTTTCATACAACAGTTCAGGGACCGCAATCGCATAAGCTTGTGTTGTGGTTTTGACCAGATTTATCAGGTTGTTGTTGAGCGCGGGCAAACAAATTCGCAGCGACAACGGAAAGACCACATATGCAAAGGTCTGTGTTCGCGTAAATCCCAGAGACTCAGACGCTTCGACCGTGGACTCCGGAACCGCCTCAAGCCCCGAGCGGAAGATCTCGATGTTAAAGGCGCCCGCAAAGAAAGAAAGAGAGATGATGGCCCAACCGACATTTGAGATGATCGGCACCTCAAGCCAACCATCCGGGCTGTAGGATGGTGTGAATTGGCCCAGGGCGAAATAGAAAAACAACAACTGCACCATGGGCGGCGTATTGCGGAAAAACTGGATGTAGCCTTGCACAATGGAGCGCAATAGCCGGTTCTTCGTACCCAGCAACCAGACACCCACGATCCCGATGATGACCGAAAAAAAGACACAGGCCACCGATAACCAGATCGTGTGATACAGACCGGAAAGTATCCGGTCTGTCTGTTTTTCATCATATAGCCAAATGAAGTTCCAGCGCGGGTAGTCCGCGGCAAGGGCCTCGAAGAAGCCCGCGATGCTCTCCATAGGGCTTAGCTTTCATCATCCATGTGGTCAGCCATGCGTTCGGACATGTCCCGAAGGTATTGTGTCGGCTTGATGCCCCACTTTTCTTCCAGCGCAATCAGCGTGCCGTCGCGATGCCAGTTGTATTGCATGCCGGACATGAACTGACCAAAGATGCAGTTTTCTTCCTCCTTTGGAACGGCCAGCCCCCAAGGACTGTCATCTTCCGAGACAAACGGCATTTCGAAGTCATCCCAGTTGCCAGAGGCAAGGTCCGAGCCGATCGAGCTGTCATCGTAGAGGAACGCAATACACTTCTTGTCACGCAGCGCCTGCTTGGCTTCGGCGGTGCCGGCAAAAGCTACGATCTCGGCACCATAGCGATCTTCGACAATCTTGTTGTAGAACGCTGCCTGCACGCCACAGACGGGTTTGCCTTCCAACTCGCTCCAGTCTTTCAGACCCAGTGCTTTCGGCGACATCACATTGGTACCCGAGGTGTAATAGTTCGGACCAACAATCCCCACAATCTCGCGACGGTCAGGACGATCTGTCATCGTAGCGATCAGCAAATCGGTCTGACCCTGCTCGAGAAATTGCATCCTGTTCGAAGCCACCACCGGAACCAATTCAAGCCCGACACCCATTTTTGCGGCCACATCCGCGGCCATGTCAGCCTCCATGCCGACAATCGATCCATCTGTGTCCCGATGACCCCAGGGTTTGTAGTCAGCTTTAATGCCGACGATCAGCGTGCCGCGTTCCATGACGGTGTTCCAGCGCTCATTTGTGCACTGTTCGGCGATGACTGCTGTGCTTGTCATAGCCGTTGATGCCGTCAGCAAAGCAGCGCCCCAGGTTTTTAAGTTGGATCTGAGCATATGTTTCTCCCGTTGAGGTTATTATGTTGTCTGGTCTGCAAGTTTTTCCGATTTTCAAAATACGCCAGAAACTGACCACCCAGCACCTTACGTGTCGTGTGCGCTTACTCCTGACGCTACAAGGGAACGGATATAAAGAGCATTTTGTATAGCCTTAGGATGCTGACCCCAGTTTCATTTTCTGTCAAGTATGAAGCTGAGACTTTGCGGCCCGAATTTCATTGCCCAAAAACAGAGCGTTGTCGGGTGCGGCGACTCCTGCGTTGTTGTGCATGAGCGCGCTGGAAGCCGGCCTTGATCTTGTCACCCAAGGTCGGGAGTCCATCGCTATTTTGCGTCAAATTGCAAACTTGAGCGGCGCGGCGTTTCAGAAATCTTGCGGAT
>NZ_JBXWSB010000233.1:0-2518 GCF_059613205.1 Ruegeria sp. BHSB064 | reverse complement strand
TCCACAGATACCAGGCAAGTGGCGTCCAGAAAACAGCATGGCCCAGCCCCATTAGCCGGACATAGCCAAGCTGGTTGAAGATCAGCAAAACCCCGACCGCAGCGAGCACACTGCCAACGACGGTGATGATCGCTGTCAGGCGCGTTTGCTTCCAGATCAACAGAGAGATCGGGAGGAGGAAGGCCCCAAAGCTCAGGACGTTTAACCAAATCTGAATCCACTGAGGCTGTTGGGCGACGATAAGGTTGAACTCTTCCATGATCTGACATCTCCGGTGCGTCTCTGTGCAGCCCCACTGGTGCCTTGTTGTGAGTGGTGATTCAACAAACCTGCAGCGTTATCAACGGAATGTGAGTGAGCCGGCAATAGGTGGGTTCCTTATGGCTCTAGTCATCTTGCACTTGGTTCTTTGAGATGTAATATCATCACAAAAATTGGAACGCAAAGAGCATGAACTTGAGCAGAACGCAGCGACGGGCTTTCCCAAAAGGCGAATCCAATCGCAACCTGCGCAGCAACCTTAAACGCCGCAGGCGGAACATCCCACCGATGCAGGCTTATGACGCGCTACCCCAAGAGTTGCGCCAATGGTTGGCGCAAGCCTGCCTGCCTTGGAGCCCGACCTCAGCTTTGAAGATCTGGAACAAGGCCGGGGGTGGCCGCGATCCATCATTCGCAATAGGTCGTCTAGAGTCGGTCGAGCGGGCGATGTTGCAACGCGATGCTCATGTGTGGGGCTTGAACAGGTAAGCTAATCGCAGCAGCAAGGACCTGCCGAACCAAGAAAACATGGGCTTTGCCCTTGCACATACTTGGGAATCCGCCTATACGCGCGCTGTCGATACAAGGGCGGTCAACGTCCGGATGACGTTTCTGAGCAGGGCCGGGTTACCTCGGCCCTTTGTGTTTGTTTGCTCAGGGGCGCACCGGGTCACGTCTGACGACATCATGAAACAAGACCGGCGGAGACAACCGCTCGGCCAGCAAAAACACTTGTAAAGGAAAACAACGCCACATGGCTAATACATCCATGGAGGAATTCGAAGCCCTCCTGAATGAAAGCTTCGAAATGGACACACCCGAAGAGGGTTCTGTTGTCAAAGGCAAGGTTCTGGCGATCGAAGCCGGCCAAGCCATCATCGACGTCGGCTACAAAATGGAAGGCCGCGTTGATCTGAAAGAATTCGCAAATCCCGGCGAAGCCCCTGAAATCGCTGTTGGTGACGAGGTCGAAGTTTACCTGCGCGCCGCAGAAAACGCCCGTGGCGAAGCCGTCATCTCGCGCGAGATGGCCCGCCGTGAAGAGGCATGGGACCGTCTGGAAAAAGCATATGCCGACGACCAGCGCGTCGAAGGTGCAATCTTCGGCCGCGTCAAAGGTGGCTTCACCGTCGATCTGGGTGGCGCAGTTGCGTTCCTGCCCGGCAGCCAGGTTGACGTGCGCCCCGTGCGCGACGCCGGCCCGCTGATGGGTCTGAAGCAGCCGTTCCAGATTCTGAAAATGGACCGCCGTCGTGGCAACATCGTTGTCTCGCGCCGCGCTATCCTGGAAGAATCGCGTGCCGAACAGCGTGCCGAAGTTATCGGCAACCTGTCCGAAGGTCAGACCGTCGAGGGTGTTGTCAAGAACATCACCGAATACGGTGCATTCGTTGACCTGGGCGGCGTTGACGGCCTGCTGCACGTCACCGACATGGCATGGCGCCGTGTGAACCACCCGTCCGAGATCCTGACGATCGGCGAAACCATCAAGGTTCAGGTCATCAAGATCAACAAAGAGACCCACCGCATCAGCCTGGGCATGAAGCAGCTGCAGGAAGATCCGTGGGATCTGGTTGCTGCCAAGTACCCGCTGGGCTCGGTTCATCAGGGTCGCGTCACCAACATCACCGACTACGGCGCGTTCGTCGAGCTGGAAGCCGGTGTCGAAGGTCTGGTGCACGTGTCCGAGATGTCCTGGACCAAGAAAAACGTCCACCCCGGCAAGATCGTTTCGACCAGCCAGGAAGTCGACGTCATGGTTCTGGAAATCGACGGCGCCAAGCGTCGCGTGTCTCTGGGCCTGAAGCAGACTCAGCGCAACCCGTGGGAAGTGTTTGCAGAAACGCATCCCGAGGGCACCGAGGTCGAAGGCGAAGTCAAGAACATCACCGAATTCGGTCTGTTCATTGGCCTCGACGGCGACATCGACGGCATGGTTCACCTGTCGGACCTGTCGTGGGACGAGCGTGGCGAAGATGCGATCCAGAACTACCGCAAGGGCGACGTCGTACAGGCGGTTGTCTCGGAAGTGGACGTTGAAAAAGAGCGTATCTCGCTGTCGATCAAAGCCCTGGGCGGTGACAAGTTCGCCGAAGCCGTGGGCGGCGTGAAGCGTGGCTCGGTCATCACCGTTGAAGTCACCGCAATCGAAGATGGCGGCATCGAGGTCGAGTACGAAGGCATGAAATCGTTCATCCGTCGTTCGGACCTGTCGCGTGACCGCGCCGAACAACGCCCCGAGCGTTTCTCGGTCGGT
>NZ_JBXWSB010000232.1:0-2316 GCF_059613205.1 Ruegeria sp. BHSB064 | reverse complement strand
CTGCGATGAAATCCGGTCGGTCGGGCAAAGTGGTTCTGGACTGGACCTGAGGCTCTGGCCCTGCGCCGCGTCACCCCCTAAACAAGGTGAAACAAAAGCGTCTGGAGGGGCACATGGGCGACAAGGACAAGTTTTTGGAGCGCGGGATCGAGGAATCCCTCGTCACCGATTTCACGCAGGCCCATCGCAAGAGCTATGGCGATTTTCTGCAACTCAAGACCCTGCTGAACCTGCAAAAGACCTTTCAGGACCCTGCGCAACCCGATGAGATGCTGTTCATCATCATCCATCAGGTCAGCGAGCTGTGGCTGAAACTGATGCACCACCAGCTGGTGGAAGTGCGCCGCTTTCTGCAACAGGACGAGTTTGGCCCGGCGATGAAAAACCTCGACCGGGTCAAGGCGATCCAGCGCCAGTTGATTGCGGCTTGGGAAACGCTGCTGACGATGACGCCTGCCGATTACATGACCTTTCGGCAGGCATTGGGCAATTCTTCCGGGTTTCAGAGTTATGGCTACCGTCAGATCGAATTCATTCTTGGGAACAAGGACGCCGCAACCCTGAAAGTACATCAGCATGATCCCGAAGTGATGCGGATGCTGAACGATGCGCTGACCAAACCGTCCCTTTATGACGAAGTTCTGTTCATGCTGGCCCGCCAGGGGTTCGATGTCCCCCCAGAACTGTTGGAGCGCGACTTTGCGCATCCCTATTCCGGTGACCCGCGTGTGGTAAAGATCTGGGTGCAGGTGTTTCAGGACACCGGCACGTATTGGGATCTCTACGCGCTGGCCGAAAAGCTGATGGACGTGGAATCCCTGTTCCAGCGATGGCGCTTTGATCACGTCACGGCGGTCGAACGGGTGATCGGCAACCAACCGGGCACCGGCGGTTCCAGTGGAGTATCGTTTTTGCGTAAAGCCTTGGATTTGCGCTTTTTCCATGATCTCTACGATGTACGCACCGAATTGATGTATGCGGATCAGGAGTAAGCAATGCTGTATCGGGGGTTCACGCAGGCCGAGTTGGATCAGGAGTATTCCCCCTCTTCAATGATCGGCGGAGACCTGACACCCTATCTGGACAGCTACGCCGCGCTCAGCGCACAGCATCGCGCGCAGATGGAGGTGATCGGGAACATTTCTTACGGTGACGGAACCGCTCAGGTCCTTGATTTCTTTCCCGCAAAAGGTGCTGGTGCGCCGCTGCATGTCTTTATTCACGGAGGCTATTGGCAAGCCCTCAGCCAGCGCGACTCGGCGATGATGGCACCTGCGCTGATCGAGGCTGAACAGTCGTTTGCGACACTGAACTATACACTCGCACCAGATGCGCGGATCGGAGAGATGGTCGCAGAATGCCGCGACGCATTGCTCTGGCTGGCAACCAATGCGCCTGATCTGGGATTTGACCCATCGCGGATCACGTTGTCCGGGCACAGTGCTGGGGCGCAATTGGCAAGTATGGTCATGGCCAGTTCAGCCAACGACCTTGCACGCGCGGGTTTGCGCGTGCGCGACGTGATCCTGATCAGCGGCATCTATGATCTGGAGCCGATCAGCCTGACGCCGATCAATGACCCGCTGCAACTGACCCCGGTTGAGATCAACGACCTGTCACCCATCCGCCACCTGCCGCCCCCCGGCCCGCGCTATCACGTGACGGTGGCGGAAAGAGACACACCCGAGTTCATCCGCCAGAGCCGGGATTATGCTGAGTTACTGCGCAAGGCCGGGCATTCGGTCGGTTTCGAGTTGAAGAAAGGGATGCAGCATTTCGATATCATTATGCATCCGGGTACTTTTTTACAGGACTCGCGGTAGTTAAAGGTATTGGGCTTCAAACAGACTTGTCCCTTTCGCCAAGATCCAAGTTGACGGATTTGACCCAAGGTTTTTTTGCCGGAACCACGGCAGACAGCTTATTAGCCCAAGGCGGGCTGGTTTCTCATGGCTCTTTCGTAAGCCTTTCAGTCCACCATCGCTGAACCGATCTCTACCCAATAACTTCTGGAAAAAGATAACAACAATGAGGCTGATTTGTTTTAATGCTTTGTATGCACCCATTGAACAAGCGGTTCAAATTTAACAATTTTCCGAACAAAAAACGTGTGCGGATGAGACTCAGAGATAAGCAACCAGCCCCCGAATTCTAAGGAGGACCTTCGCAAGTATCTCAAATGGTCCGGCATCAGGACTGTAGACTGTCGCTGAGCCAACCATACCAAGTTGTGCCGCATGCGCCGGTAGATCATCCGGCCAATCCAGAATAACTAGGACTTCAGAGCTTGATCCTATGGAAGCAGCAGAAAGCAGA
>NZ_JBXWSB010000231.1:0-2598 GCF_059613205.1 Ruegeria sp. BHSB064 | reverse complement strand
GTCCCAGAACCTCGCTTGAAACATCTGTACCATTCATTGTGAGTCTCGGTATGTACATTTGTGCCGTTAGACGTTGACACTGGTACATATGTGGCAATAGGAAGTCCACAGAAATCTGCGACTCTCGAACAGGAATTTTTGCGATGTCCAAAAAAGAACTGCCCGAACGCGCCAAGGTTGTCATCGTCGGTGGCGGTGTCATGGGGTGCGGCCTTGCTTACCACCTTGGCCATGAAGGTTGGGGCGAAGAAACCGTCCTGCTGGAAAAGGCCGAATTGACCAGCGGGTCGACCTGGCACGCGGCGGGCCAGATCACCCATTCGACCAGCTCATACGGGTTGGGTCGCATGGTGGACTACAACATTGGCCTGTATTCCAAGAAGCTTGAAGAAGAAACCGGCCAGGCCGTGACCTGGCATGGCTGCGGCTCGTTCCGTCTGGCGTATACCGAAGACGAAATGGACTGGCTGCGCCACACCCTGTCGGTCGGTCGCTCGCTGGGCTTCAATATTGAATTGGTGGGGCCTGATTTCATCGCAGAAAAGCACCCGTTCTACAACCTCGACGGCGTTCTGGGCGCGCTTTACACCCCGGATGACGGCCACGTTGACCCCTCCAACGTGACCATGGCGATGGCCACCGGTGCACGCCAAAAGGGCGTGAAAATCTTCCGTCACTGCCGCGCCACCAACATCACGCAGAACGACGCAGGTGAGTGGGTGGTCGAGACCGAAAAAGGCACGATTGTCTGCGAACATGTGGTCAATGCAGGCGGCACCTATGCGCGCCAGATGGGCGAATGGTCCGGGCTGCAACTGCCGATGACCTCGATGACGCACCACTATTTTGTCACCGAGAATGTGCCCGAGTTTCAGGACCTCGAAACCGAACTGCCGGTGATCCGCGACGACAAGATGGTGTCGGGCTATATCCGCATGGAGCAGAAAAAGGGCCTGATCGGGATCTACGAAAAAGAAAACTCGAACTCGGTCTGGCATGACGAATGCCCATGGGAATACGAGAACTGGCTGTTCGAGGCCGATTATGACCGCGTGATGCCCTGGCTGGAAAACTCGCTGGAGCGTATGCCGATCTTCGCCGAACTGGGTATCACCCGCGAAGTGCATGGCGCGATCAGCCATCCGCCGGATGGCAACCCGATGGTTGGCCCGGCTCCGGGTGTCAAGAACTACTGGTGCTGCTGTGGGACCCAGATCGGTATTGGGTGGGGCCCGGGTCTGACCCGCGAACTGGCCAAGTGGATGGTCCATGGCGCGGCTGACATCTCAATGCGCGACTATGATCCGCGCCGCTTTGGCAGCTATGCCAAGAAAGACTGGCAGGTCATCAAAGCGCACGAAGACTACAAGCTGCGCCACGAGATCCCCTTCCCGCACTTCAACCGTCTGGAAGGCCGCCCGATCAAACCGTCGCCGCTGTATGAAATCCTCAAGGACAAAGGCGCGGTTTACGAAGAAGTTTATGGCTTCGAACGCCCCCGCTGGTTCGCCCCGGAAGGTGTTGAGCAGCGCGACCACTACAGTTTCCGCCGCAACGTGGTGCATGATGTGGTTGGGGCCGAGGTCAAAGCCGTCCGCGAAAGCGTTGGCATCATGGACGTGACCGCCTTTACCAAGGTCGAGGTTTCGGGCCCGGACGCCTATGCGCTGCTGGACCGTCTGACCGCCAACAAGATGCCGCAGAAAACCGGCTCGATCACGCTGACCCACATGCTGAACCGCCGGGGTCGGATCGAACTGGAGACCACGCTGGTCCGGATGGCGGATGACCGCTTCTATCTGGTCTGCGCGGCCTTCTTCGAACAGCGTCTGCTGGACCACCTGAACCACAACCGCGCGGATGAGAACGTGACCATCACGCCTCTGTCCGCTGGCTGGTCGGCCCTGTCGCTGAACGGTCCGAAATCGCGCGAAGTTCTGGCTCAATGCACCGATGCGGACCTGTCCAATGCCGGTTTCCGCTGGCTGTCGGCGCAGGAAATCACCGTGGCCGGTCACAAGGTTTGGGCGTTCCGCATGTCCTATGCCGGTGAGCTGGGTTGGGAATTCCACATGCCGGATGAGGCTTGTGTGGATGTCTATACCGCCCTGTGGGCCGCAGGCGAGCCGCATGGCATCGTCAACTACGGTTCCTTCGCCATGAACGCGATGCGGATGGAGAAAGCCTTCCCAGGTGCGGGCGAACTGACCAACGAGGTCACGTTGCCCGAGGCCAATGTGGGTCGCTTCTTCAAGCTGGACAAAGAGTATCTGGGCGTTGAAGCCACGCGCGTCAGTGCCGAGCAAGCCGAGAAGGGCGAAATGCCCTGGGTCTGCGCTTATCTGGAAATCGAACCCGACGGGATCGAGGACGGACACGGAGGCGAGGCGATTAAGGTGAACGGTGAGGTTGTCGGTGCAACAGCATCGGTTGCTTATGGACACACCGTCGGCAAGATCCTGGCCTTTGCCTATGTCAAGCCGCACGCCAACGTGCCGGGTCAGGAGATCGAAGTGATCGTTGCAGGTGAGCCGCGCAAAGGCCGCATTCTGGGTGAGCCTGCCTATGATCCGCAAAGCAAGCTGCCGCGCACCGGCG
>NZ_JBXWSB010000230.1:0-2601 GCF_059613205.1 Ruegeria sp. BHSB064 | reverse complement strand
TCAGCGTTGGGTCGTTGCGCGGCACCAGCGGGCTGGATGCCACAACCTCATGCCCCTGTTTTTCAAAGTAGTTCAGAAAGGTCGATCGGATATCGTTCAGGGTTGGCATAGGGCTCTCTCGGCGCACATAAATCTTGGTCACCGCAGGTTTATCCCCCTGTCAGAAAAGTGTCCACAGCAGAGGTGCGCCAGAATGCAGCAAGGCGGTCCAATGGACCGCCTTGTTTCGTTCTTACCTACTTTCGTTTGGAAATAACCGGACTTCCGGTTTTCCAATCAACGACCGTCACGCTTCGAGGATGTCATCATCCTCGACAGCACCCGGTGGCATATCGAAATCCAGCCCATGTGCAGCGCGGATCTTGTCTTCAATGTCCAAGGCGATCCGGCTGTTGTCACGCAAATATTGCTTGGCGTTCTCACGCCCCTGCCCGATCCGCTCATCGCCATAGCTGAACCACGACCCCGATTTCTCGACCACGCCAGCTTTGACACCCAGATCCAGCAGCTCACCCATTTTCGAGATACCTTCGCCGTACATGATGTCGAATTCGACCTGCTTGAAGGGCGGTGCAACCTTGTTCTTTACGACCTTGACGCGTGTTTGGTTGCCGACAACCTCGTCCCGGTCCTTGATCGCGCCGATGCGGCGGATATCCAGACGCACAGAGCTATAGAACTTCAGCGCGTTACCACCGGTGGTGGTTTCCGGGCTGCCGAACATCACACCAATTTTCATCCGGATCTGGTTGATGAAGATCACCATACAATTCGAACGGCTGATCGAACCGGTCAGTTTCCGCATCGCCTGGCTCATCAGACGGGCCTGAACGCCAACATTGCTGTCGCCCATATCGCCTTCAAGCTCGGATTTCGGCGTCAGCGCCGCCACCGAGTCGACCACGACCATGTTGACCGCGCCAGACCGCACCAGTGTATCGGTGATTTCCAGAGCCTGTTCGCCCGTGTCCGGCTGCGAAATCAGAAGCTCATCCAAATCAACGCCCAGCTTGCGGGCATATTGCGGGTCCAATGCGTGTTCCGCATCCACAAAGGCACAGACGCCGCCACGCTTTTGCTGCTCTGCGATGCAATGCAGCGTCAGCGTTGTCTTGCCCGAGCTTTCCGGGCCGTAAATCTCAACAATCCGCCCCATCGGCAGACCGCCGATTCCCAGCGCGATGTCCAGACCAAGTGAGCCGGTCGAGCTTGCGTCGATGTCCTGCTTGGCACCTTCGCCCAGCTTCATGATCGAACCTTTGCCGAACTGCCGTTCGATCTGGGCCAGCGCGCTGTCGAGCGCCTTTTGCTTGTCTGCGTTTTTCTTGTCGCTCATTGTCAGAAGATCCGCCATTGTCCTGTCGCCTTCCCTTTTGTCACACCCTTGATCGGGCGGCAATCGCTGCTTTGTTCGCCTCTTGTTCCTTATGGGACCAAAAAGAGAACATTTCAACTAAAACTTACAGAACTCACTCTTCTGCAATTGTGTTAAAGAGTCGTTTACGACAATCTGCCCAAATACTCAGGACAAAGCGGGGCGCGGTACATGCTTGTTTTCTTTGAAGAGCGTCTGGCTTTTCTTGCCGTTCCCAAGACTGGAAGCACGGCTTATCACACGGCCTTGCGTGACCGAGCTGATCTTGTTGTCACACACCCACCGGAACTGAAACACGCACCGGTGCGCCGGTTTGATCGCTTTTTTCAAAACATGTTTTTGAAAATGTACGACACGGAAATGGAAATCATGGCCGTTGTACGCGAACCCATCGACTGGCTGGGCAGTTGGTATCGGTTTCGCAGTCGCGAAGACCTGATCGGCCACCCCCATTCCACACGCGACATGAGTTTTGACAGGTTTGTTCAAGCCTATATGCAAAACCCACGCCCCGAATTTGCCGATGTTGGAAGCCAAAGCCAGTTTTTCCGTACCCGTAGCAATGGGCGTGGAGCGACTCATATCTTCAAGTATGAAAACCAGACCGGGATATTGGACTTCTTGCAAACGCGTCTGAACATGGACATCGACTTGTCACGTGAAAACGTGTCGCCCGCTGGGGATCTGAGCCTTTCGCCGGGTACTGAAAGCCAATTCCTTAAGACACATGCAGCGGAGTTTGCCATTCATCGCGAAGCGCTTTGATCAGTTCATTTGCTGAAAGACAGCCTCGGTCAACTGATTGAGCGAGAAGGGTTTGGGCAAGAAAGTTGAGTTTGAAATGCCCGGTCCGGACTCGCCGAATGCGCCCTCGGTATATCCTGAAACAAACACAACCCGCGCGTTTGGGCGCGTTTCCCGCGCTTTGCGGACCCAGGTAGGCCCGTCCATACCCGGCATGACCACATCGGTTACAAAGACATCTACGTTCAATGACGCGTCTTCGAGAAGCTTCAGCGCCTCTTCCGCCGAATCCGCTTCGAGAACGGTATAGCCCTTCAATCGCAGCGCGCGGGTGGCAAAGGCGCGGACCGGTGCCTCGTCTTCGACCAGCAGCACCACCCCCTCGCCTTGCCGAGTGCTTTGCGTGTCAGGTTTTGCCGGGGTCTTGATCTCAATCTCTTCAGCGGTCGCGCACACCGGCAGAAAGACCGTAAACTCCGTAC
>NZ_JBXWSB010000229.1:0-2634 GCF_059613205.1 Ruegeria sp. BHSB064 | reverse complement strand
GGAAACAGTCGCGCGGCGGCGACACAGAGGCCAAAGTGCGGCTATATTTTGAAACTTGTGCCTGTTTGTAGACAATGATGCCTAAATGCTCTGGATTTATGAGCGTGCACGAAACTCGATACCGGGAATTGTTCCTCTTCCCTTAGCGGTTGTCGGACAATTCGCAAATTGATTCCCCTGTCGCAACAATGGACACATGGTTGCCACAATTCAGGCGTGTCCTTGCGTATATCCCCCAGGTGTCGGCAGGTAATTGCCCGGTGCCGTAAGGGAAACCTGAGCGCTGTCGTTGGCAGGGCCCGCGGGGGCGCAATCATGGGGCGGTATTCCGGTGAGACAAGTCGCGCCTTGATAGACAGCGCACAACGCCTCGCCTACACTTTCCCACAGGTAGTGATTTGAAAGGTGCGTCATGTTTGGATCAAGGCTTCTTGCCCTGACGGGAGGGGTCGTTTTTCTTCTGAGTTCCGCATTGGCTGCAGAGACATCCTGTGCGACCGATGATTTCAAAACCGGACTGCCCCCCGCTGCGGCAGGGCAGGCTGTGTCAGATGCAGGATCCCTGGCGGCTGCGCTGCAACAGGCCCAGGGCGGCGAGACCTTTCTGCTGGCACCGGGGGATTACGGTGCCTTGAACCTGCGCAAGTCGTTCCAGTCGCCGGTGGTGATCCGTTCGGCGAACGCCGATAAACCCGCCTGTTTCACCGGGCTGAACCTGAAAGGGTCCAGGAACGTGACCCTCAAAGGGCTCTATTTCGATTACACGTTCCGGGAAGGAGACCCGCATTTCACGGTTCCCTTCAAGGTCAGCAACAGCGAAAACATCAAGATCACGCATTCGGTTCTGGATGGTGATTATGCCTATGGGACCAACTCGGTCATTGATGGCAAAGCCTATGGAATCGGGTTGCGCATTCTTGAAAGCAACAATGTCCAGGTGATCGCGTCAGACCTGCGCAAATGGTGGGCGGCGGTTTTGACGATCCGGTCGGGGGGGCTGGTGTTCGCGGACAATCAGATCCACATCATCCGGTCAGACGGGATCGATATTGATGCCGCAACGGGCCTGACCATCGCAAACAACCATTTCTTTGATTTCCAAAGGGCGGTGGGGTCGAAAGATCACAGCGACATGATTCAGATCATGCGGGTCACGCCCCGGGGGTCATCCGACATCGTCATTCGCGACAACATCTTTGATGTTGGCCGGGGCGATTACACGCAGACCATCTGGGCTGGTCAGGATGGAAAGGATATCAATCTGCCCGTCATGCGGCACCGGAATGTGCTGGTTGAAAACAACATGATCTACAATGCGCATATCCACGGCATCTCTATCCATGGATCGGACAATATCTCGATCCGGAAAAACTCGCTGATCCATGTCCCCGGCGGCCATTCCTCTCCGGCGATCAACATCTCGTCCGACTCCAGCTCTGTGGTGATCGAACAGAATGTCACCTCGCAGATCATTGGATATGAGGGGCAGCGTGACTGGGTGGTGCTCAACAATGCCATTGTGCAAAGCGAAAGCCCGTCGAAGAATGGCTTCTATGACAGTCAGTTCATTTACTATGCGCTTGGGAAGAGGCAGGGGTATAACGAATATGGCGTGCGTCCCGGCAGTCTTGTTGACAGTCTGAAGGCCGGATCGACACTGGCGGAAAGCTATCCAACACAAAAATGAGACATGATGACAGGTATGTCTGTACCCAGAATTGCATCCCCCCGCAGGCAGGCGTTTGAATGACGGTGCGCGTGGCAACCCAGACCGATACTCGGACAACAGGGCCGCTGGTCCTGATGCTATTGCTCGTATCGTTTGCAATGCCGTTCTATTTCCAGCTCCTCGGGCTGAGGCTCAGCGGGTACCGGCTTATTCTGCTTGTCTTCATGATCCCGGCTGTCTTGGGATGGCTGACGGGCAAGGCTGGCAAGATACGGTCAATTGATCTGCTGGTCGTGGCGTTTGCGTTCTGGGCCAGCCTGAGCTTTTTGGTCAACCATGGGGTTGTCGAGCTCTGGCAGTTTGTCGGGATCTTCATGATCGAAACATTGGTGCCCTATTTCATCGCCCGCACGTATATCAGGTCATTGGCGGCGTTTCGGTATTTTGTGAAATGGTTCCTGATCGTCATTCTGATCCTGCTGCCCTTTGCCATATTCGAGACCGTGACGGGCAAGACCCCGCTTCTGGATATCTTCGGTAAAGTGCTGAGCGTCTATCAGAAATGGGTGTTCCCGCCCCGATTGGGGCTGTTGCGGGCGCAAACGACGATGCCGCATCCGATCCTGTTCGGGGTGTTCTGTGCCCCGGCCTTTGCCCTGTGCTGGTATGTACTTGGTTGGGGGAAATCCCTGTCCTCGAAACTGGGCTACGTGTCCATCGTTGGCGGGGCTGTGTTCTGTTCGCTGTCGTCCGGGGCATTCCTGAACGTCATCATTCAAGGCGCGCTGATGGGCTGGAACTGGACGTTCCGCTTTGTGAAAAGCAAGTGGAAGATCCTGCTGTCCGGTTTCGGACTTCTGATGCTGATTGCCGAAATCGGCTCGAACCGAAATGTGTTCGAGATCTTTGCAACACATATGACACTGACGCCTGGGACAGCCTGGGCCAGGATCAATACGTTCAAC
>NZ_JBXWSB010000228.1:0-2585 GCF_059613205.1 Ruegeria sp. BHSB064 | reverse complement strand
GTGGGATTCAACCCTGACAAACCGCATTTGTCCCCGGATCTGCTGGCCCGGTTCGAGACTGCCGACATCATCCTGTTTTTGGCGCGCCTTGGGGATCAGTTGCGCTTTTCGCAAATGCCAAAAGGCAAAAAGGTCATTGTCAGTTTTGCACTGAGCCGGGAACAATTCGGATCCGGTTTTTCAAATGGTCATCATGACGCCTTCATGGAGCTCAAGGCCGGGATCAATGAGGTCTTGAACACCGCGCAGGAGGTACGGTTCACCTGTCCTCTGGGCACCGATGTTCGTGGAAAACCTGAAATGAGCCTCGACCCGTCAGGTGACACTTCGGTCCTGCGGTTCCCCATGTCAGTGTTTACGCCGGTACCGGCACACAGCTTTTCTGGCCGTGTTGCGCTGACGTTTCTAACGGGGACGGGCTCGAAATATTATGACGACTACACAATCGAATTCACTCACCCGGTTCTCGCCCGACTCGATCAGGGCCGCCTGACGGGTTTCGAAGGGCATCCGACGGATGTGGCACGGGCCGAAGCGCATTATGATCGGGTGTCCGAACAGTTCGGCATTGACCGAAATTTTGTACATTCCTGGCACGCAGGCATCCATCCCGGATGCGGCTACCCTTGGGACATGCGCCAGAACTACGAACGTTGGGGCGGGGCTGCCTTCGGCAATCCGCGTATCCTGCATTTTCACACATGCGGCACCTACGCGCCGGGTGAAATCAGCTGGAACGTGATCGATCCCAGCATCGTCATCGATGGCATTATGTATTGGGAAAACGGGCATTTCTATGCCGATCGTCTTCCGGGTGGTACCGAAATTCTAAGCCGGTATCCTTGCGCTGCGGGGCTTTTTGCCCATCCCGACTTAGATATCGGACTTCGGAAAGCTGGCTGACCTGCCTGACTTAGTTACACAGCCAAACCTTCAGGCCAAGTACAGAACCGCACAAGGATCAATCCGGTTGCTTGGCAGGCAGGGCCTGTTCAAACATTGGCGGAATAACGCTCTGTCCTGCCCCAAATACAGCTCTCATGACTTAAGAAAGGGAACCGCTTCATGTCTGCCTGGATACGGATGATTTCTGACGAAGATGCCGACGCGCCGCTGCAGGCGGTGCTGGACCTTGCCCGGACACCGCACGGTACCGTGGACAATGTCATGCGCGTGCATTCTTTGCGACCTAACACCATGAAAGGTCATGTAGTTTTGTATCGCGCTTGCTTGCATGACGACAACAACACGATCCCCATGTGGTTTCAGGAAGTGATCAGCTCTTATGTTTCGACATTGAACACGTGCCCCTACTCCTATGCCAATCACTGGGCCAATGCCCGACACCTGATTGGCGATGAAGCGCGGGCGGACAAAATCGAGGCCGCTCTAAAGGCACACCGGCCGCAGGACGCCTTCGACGGCGCACATCTGGAGGCATTGATCTATGCCGAAAAGCTGACTGTGAGCCCGGCCAAAATGGTCGAGTCCGATGTCGCCGCTCTTAGACAAGCAGGTTGGGACGACGGCGAGATTCTCGAAATCAACCAGATCGTCGGCTATTTCAACTACGCCAATCGATTGCTGAACGGCCTGGGCGTGACAACAGATGGCGATGTGGTTGGCTACTACGCCAGTGAGTGAGCCCAAGAGCTTTTCTGCCAGACCAACCATACGTTCTTTTGAATCCAGCCCGTGCGGTGGCAGCACTGGATGCAACTGATGCGTGTCGCCTGTTTTTTAAAATCCTGAAACGTTTTGCGGAAGTCTCGGTGTAATTCTCACTTTTACCCTTTCCGGGGCCACGGGCGCTATGCCACCGCAGCGGCACAGTCTTTGGCGCGCATGTTGGTCTGGTCGACTGACGCTAACGTTCTAACTCCGCGTTTATGACTGAAACGCGCCCCAAACTAATTGTCATCCTTGGCGATCAGCTTTCCACCCAGATGGCTGCGCTGCGCCAAGGTGTAACTGCGCGCGACGTCGTGCTAATGGCAGAGGTCCGAGACGAGACACGCTATGTTCCGCACCATCCGAAGAAGATTGCCTTTGTTCTGTCAGCAATGCGTCACTTTGCACAGGAGCTTGAACAGGCCGGATGGCGCGTCCGGTATGTAAAGCTGGATGATCCAGACAATACCGGCAGCCTTGTGGGTGAAATCGACCGCGCCCGAAAAGCCTTGGGGTTGAAAACGGCCGTCGTCACCGAACCCGGCGAATACCGCCTGCACCAAGCTTTTTCCGAATGCGCCGACCTGGAAATTCTGCGTGATGATCGTTTCATCGCGGATCATGCCGAGTTTCGCCAATGGGCCGAGGGGCGCAAACAACTGCGGATGGAGTATTTCTATCGTGAAATGCGCCGCAAGACCGGACTTTTGATGAACGGCGATGCGCCAGAGGGCGGCAAATGGAACTTTGATACAGAGAACCGCAAACCCGCCAAGTCAGATTTCTTCATGCCGCAGCCTGTGCAGGTCGAGCCGGATGAGGTCACCACCGAGGTTCTGGACCTGGTCGACGCTCGTTTCAGCACCCACTTCGGCACGCTGCGCCTGTTTTGGTTTGCTGTAACGCGGGACAAG
>NZ_JBXWSB010000227.1:0-2801 GCF_059613205.1 Ruegeria sp. BHSB064 | reverse complement strand
TCTGGACGACCTGACCGGCGCGCAGCTGTTCTTCAAATGCGAGAACTTCCAGGAGGCGGGCGCTTTCAAAGTGCGCGGGGCCTGCAATGCGGTCTTTGGCCTGAACGACGAGGCTGCCGAACGCGGCGTCTGCACGCATTCTTCCGGCAACCATGCGCTCAGCCTGTCTTATGCGGCGGGCCGCCGGGGCATTCCCTGCAACGTGGTGATGCCGCGCACGGCCCCGCAGGCCAAGAAGGACGCGGTGCGTCGCTATGGCGGGATCATCACCGAATGCGAGCCCTCGACCACCTCGCGCGAGGCGGTATTTGCCGAGGTGCAGGCCCGCACAGGCGGCGAGTTCGTGCACCCCTATAACGACCCGCGCGTGATTGCGGGTCAGGCGACCTGTTCGGCGGAGCTGCTGGAACAGACCGACGGGCTGGATGCCGTGGTTGCGCCCATCGGCGGTGGCGGCATGATCTCGGGCACCTGCCTGACCCTGTCGAATCTGGCACCCGAGGTGAAGATCTACGCTTCGGAACCGGAACAGGCCGACGATGCCTATCGCAGCTTCAAGGCGGGTCACATCATCGCCGATGACGCGCCGGTCACCATCGCTGACGGGCTGAAAGTGCCGCTGAAGGAAAACACCTGGCACTTTGTCTCGAACTTCGTCAGCGACATCCACACCGCCAGCGAAGACGAGATCATCGCCGCGATGAAGATCACCTGGAAATACCTGCGCATCGTGATGGAACCCAGCTGCGCCGTGCCGCTGGCGACCATCCTGAAGAACCCGGACGCCTTCAAGGGCAAACGCGTCGGCGTGATCATCACCGGCGGCAATGTGGATCTGGACAAACTGCCCTGGACTTTGGGCTGAGGAGGAAGAGAGATGAATATGCCTGTGAATATCGATCAGCTTGAGGTCGGCTACGACATCCCCGCCGCCATCGGCATGGACGCGTCCGAGATCCAGACCCCCGCTCTGGTGCTGGATCTGGATGCGCTGGAGCGCAACATCAAAAAGATGGGCGATTACGCCAAGGCCCACGGCATGCGCCACCGGGTGCATGGCAAGATGCACAAATCCGTCGACGTGGCGCAGCTACAGGTCGAACTGGGCGGCGCCTGCGGCATTTGCTGCCAGAAGGTCTCGGAGGCCGAGGTCTTTGCCCGTGGCGGCATCAAGGATGTGCTTGTGTCCAATCAGGTACGCGACCCGGCCAAGATCGACCGTCTGGCGCGGATGCCCAAGCTGGGCGCGCGGACGATCTGCTGTGTTGACGATATCGACAATGTGGGTGATCTGTCCGATGCCGCGCAGCGCCACGGCACCCAGATCGAATGCCTGGTCGAGATCGACTGCGGCGCGGGTCGCTGCGGCGTGACCACCACAGCGGACGTCATCGCCATCGCCAAAGCGATCGACGCGGCCCCGGGTCTCAAGTTTGCCGGTATCCAGGCCTATCAGGGCGCGATGCAGCACATGGATCTGTATGAGGACCGCAAAGCCAAGATCGACATCGCCGTGGCGCAGGTCAAAGACGCCGTGGACGGGCTCAAGGCCGAAGGGCTGGACTGCGATATCGTCGGCGGTGGCGGCACCGGGTCGTATTACTTCGAGAGTACCTCGGGCGTGTATAACGAACTGCAATGCGGCTCTTACGCCTTCATGGATGCCGATTATGGCCGCATCCTTGATGAATACGGCAACCGTATCGACCGGGGGGAATGGGAGAACGCCTTCTTCATCCTCACCAGCGTCATGAGCCATGCCAAGGCTGACAAGGCCATCGTGGATGCGGGCCTCAAGGCCCAATCCGTGGACAGTGGTCTGCCGGTAATCTTTGGGCGCACGGATGTGGAATATGTCAAATGCTCGGACGAGCACGGCGTGGTCGCCGACCCCGACGGCGTTCTGAAGGTCAATGACAAGCTGCATCTGGTGCCCGGTCACTGTGACCCGACCGCCAATGTGCATGATTGGTATGTGGGTGTTCGGAACGGCAAGGTTGAAGCGCTTTGGCCCGTTTCCGCTCGTGGCAAGGCTTACTAGCCGCCGCAGATGCGTCCCGGGCGGCAGTTATCCTTTCCCCTGCCGCCCGGACCCGCACCCCAAAGCTTAAGGAAAAGGTCATGAAAGATATGACAGACAAACCCCTGCTGATCGTCGGAGAAGATCTGTGCCAGAAACTGGTCGGCCGCGCCGAGGCGTTCGACGCGGTACAGGACGTCTTTGCCGCCATGGCACGCGGCGACGCCTATAACTTCCCCGTCATTCGTGAGGCCATCGGCTATGCTGATGCGCTTTACGGCTTCAAATCCGGCTTTGACCGCGCCGGTCAGGTGCTGGGCGTCAAATCCGGCGGCTACTGGCCCGGCAACATGGACAAGGGCCTGACCAATCACCAGTCCACCGTCTTTCTGTTCGACCCCGATACCGGGCGGCTCTCGGCGCTGGTCGGCGGCAACTACCTGACCGCCGTACGTACTGCGGCCTCATCCGCCGTGTCCATCGCCCATCTGGCCCGCAAGGATGCCAAGGTGCTGGGTATGGTCGGCGCGGGGCACCAGTCCACATTCCAGCTGCGCGCTGCCGCCGAGCAGCGTGATTTTGAGAAGGTCGTCGCCTGGAACCCGCACCCCGAGATGCTGCCCCGCCTTAGTGCTGTCGCAACCGAGCTTGGTCTGGAGTTCGAAGCGGTCACGCAAGAGGAACTCGGCGCACAGGCGGATGTCATCATAACCATCACCTCAGCCTTCGAGCCGCTGCTGATGAAAGACTGGATCAAACCCGGCACCCATCTGGCCTGCAT
>NZ_JBXWSB010000226.1:0-2701 GCF_059613205.1 Ruegeria sp. BHSB064 | reverse complement strand
CTTTATTCAAGGGGTCCTTCGGGATCAGACGGTAAGGGTAATCGGTCCGGGATGTCACCCTGACAATCTGATGTTTCTTGCGGCCATGCGCTTAAAATATACGCGATCAGTGGCACATGGCACTGATACTGCAAGCTCTGCTGTTAAGCTGAAATGCGCCTGACCAAGAGTTTCAAAAACGAGTTGCAACCACGTTTTTATCCCAGCCGCGCCACTCTGCATACAATGTCTCATTAACAACCACGGGCTCGTATCCTGCCCGGCACCTCTTACAACAATTCACCTGTGGGCAAAGTAGCATAGGCCAACTACCTGCGCTAGGTTTCCAAAAGACAACGCTTTGGCGAAACTGCGGGATCAAGGGGTGGAAAACGGCGATGAACAACACCGGATCAGAACACCTCGGTGGCAAGCCCGTCTTCGTAACCGGAGCAACCGGCTTTATCGGAACCCGCCTTGTTCCGGCCCTGTTGGAAGCCGGGGCCAAGGTCACAGTGTTGCTGCGCAGCCGGCACGGTGCGCGCGCGCTTGAAGCGATGGGTGTCCGCGTCGTAACCGGCACACTTGACGACAGTGCCGCCCTGCAAACCGCCCTGCGCGACCAGAACGTGCTGTTTCATCTTGCCTATGATGTACGCGCATCCGCCGTCAGCAATCTTGCCGCATTCGACACGCTTCGGGATGCGGCTGAAACCGTCGGCGTTGGGCGGATCGTCTATACCAGTTCTATCGTCACCTATGACGGCTGGCCGCACCTGGATCTGACAGAGGACAGCCACCAGGCCCCTGCTGGCGACGCATCATACCAACAGGCCAAGGTCACGATGGAGCACGCTCTGATGCAGGGGAACTGCCCGGCAGCGATCCTACAGCCAACGCTGGTCTACGGCCCGGGCAGTATGCTTTGGACGGACCAGCTGGCAGACTGGATGGCAGCCGGGACCGTGGTGCTTCCTGAACCAGAAGGGCTGTGCAACGCAGTTTTTGTTGATGATCTGGTACAGGCCATGCTGCGCGCCGCACAGCTTGAAGGCCTGCGCCAGGAACGCTTCATCATTTCCGGCGCTGCCCCCGTCGCGTGGTCGGATTTGCTGTTGGGATATGCCGGGATCATCGGCCATGGCGCAATCCGCCACGTGCCCCTTTCAACTCTTGAGGCACGATTGCCGCCCGAAGACATAAGCGAGACCTCCAATACCCCGTCACTTGCTGCGCGGGTCAGTGCGACTGCGCGGATGTGGATTGGCAGAAAACGGTTCGAGAAACTGGTGCGCGCGGTGAAGCGGCGGCAACCCCAGCACGGTGATATATTCCCCGACCGCTACATGCTGGACCTGTATTCAGCCAGGGGGCGTTGCAGGATTGACCATGCCCGCGCCCGGTTGGGTTACGCACCGTCCTACACTCTGGAAGCCGGGTTGGATGCCACGCGTCCCCATTTGGAAGCCCGCTTTGGAAGGTAGCGCAAGAGCCGGATCGCTTTTCCGGCAATCGCAGCACATCTGCGCCGAGATGGCTGGAAATTCCGCCCGCCGGTCGGCTCATCATCAAATTTGCAAAACCCGCATGCGGCCGAAAATTCGAGAAAAGCTTGAAAAGTTTTTAGATCGCGTTTTTAGCCTCAACCCTTACAATTTTCCCCAAAGCATCAAATTGAACCATTTTTGGAAACGCAATACAGAGAGCTGCTGCCAGGCCGACAAATATATTGGATTCGCACCCATTCCACCCTATCCGTGAAGAGGGGTGGAATTTTCGGCACCCAGGATGCCAATTGATTTCAGTGTGACTTTGTACGATCAGGATAGATTATGAATTACGAAACCTCGCACCATCAGTCCCTCAAACAGCTTATTGCGGCGCGCGATGCGCGGGTTGCCGTGGTGGGGCTGGGCTATGTCGGCCTGCCCCTGGCCCTGACCGCTTATGACAAAGGGTTCGACACCACCGGTGTTGACCTCAACCCCGACCGGGTGGCACGGATCAATCAGGGCGATCAGGTCATATCGTATCTGGCGCAGGACCGGATTGCGCAGGCCGTCAGCAGCGGCAAGTTCCGCGCGACGCAGGATGCCGCCGCTCTGGCCGAGGCCGATATCATCCTGATCTGTGTGCCGACCCCGCTAACCGACGCACAAGACCCGGACATGCGCTTTGTCGCGGCTGCCGCGCAAACCATCGCACAGCATCTGCGCCCCGGTCAGATGGTGGTGCTGGAAAGCAGTGTCTGGCCCGGTGCCACAACCACGTTGGTTCAGCCCATTCTGGAAGCAGGCGGTCTGCGCGCAGGGTCCGATTTCTTCCTGGCCTTCTCGCCCGAGCGCGAAGATCCCGGCAATGACACATTCGACACGCACAGCATTCCCAAGGTGGTCGGTGCCGACGATCCGCAATCGCGGCAACTGGTCGAGGATTTCTATCGCGCCATCGTCACCAGCGCCGTGCCGGTCAGTTCCGCCGCCACCGCCGAAGCGGTGAAGCTGGTCGAAAACAGCTTTCGCACCGTCAATATCGCACTGGTCAACGAGTTGAAGACCGCGCTCGAAGCAATGGACGTGGATGTCTGGGAAGTGATCGAGGCTGCGGCGACCAAGCCGTTTGGCTTCATGCCCTTCTATCCCGGTCCTGGAATTGGTGGGGCCTGCATCCCGGTGTCTCCGGCCTATCTGGCCTGGCGCGCCGCGGATGCAGGATCGGATAC
>NZ_JBXWSB010000225.1:0-2826 GCF_059613205.1 Ruegeria sp. BHSB064 | reverse complement strand
TGGAACAGCACCACCTGCCCCAATCCCAACGCCTTGCGTGTTACCAACGGTGTTCCATCAGACAGCGAAGCAATCACGCGATCCGCCAGATTAGGGTCTGGTTGAGCCATCACTTGGGTCGAGACGACCACATCATCGGGAATGTCCAAACCATAGAACGGAGAGCTTTCTGGGAATGGTGCCAAGGTTTTTGCCTCACCCCAGCTCATCGCACCGCCAACAGATCGACCGCCGCTGCGCAGACGAGCGGGCAGCAGCGTGTCTTCGGTGTCCCGCCCAAGATCGCTGGCCGCCATACGCGGACCGGCAAACCGCAACAGCAGGCCACCCTGTTCAACCCATTCAATCAGTTCGGCCTCTTCGGTATCCGACATCTGCGCCACATCCGACAAGACAATCACATCCGGGTTGGCAGGCAGAACCTCAAGCAGGCCACCATCGACAAAATCTGCGGTGGGGATCAGAACCTGCGTCAAGTAATGCAGGGGCGACAACAGCTCTAGCCCTTCGCGGTTCAGGGTTCCGGCAATCAACGCAACCTCGCGACGACGCAAACTGTCATCGGTCAGAGTTACAGCTCCGGCGGATCTTTGGCCCTGAATTTCGAAGCGCGTAATCCGAGCGCGCAACTCCGACGGCAATGCCAGATCGACCTGCGCCGAGGTTTCACCCGCTTCGAGAATCAGATCGACTGAATGTAACACACGCGCCGTGCCTGCCGGATCGCGCCCTTGCGCCAGGACTGTCACAGCCTCTTGCGGGCCGGGACCAGCGCGCTGAACAGTCAGTTGGATCAGCCCATCCTGATAGGCCGCGGGCAAGATCGCAATGGGGCGCGACGCGCCCTGATAAACCGTTGCACCGCCACGCGCCTGTAAGGCGGCGACCAACCCGGCATGTTGGGCATAGTCCAGTCGGTCGCTGAACCAATGGGTGTCAAAGCCCCCATCGACTTCATCCAGCACAGCGATGGCCTGCAAAATCTGATCTTCAGTAGGTTGCCAGGGGTTCGGGGTCAGACCCGGTAAACGCCCGCGCCAAGCCTCGGCCGCCTGAAAAACCGGGGGTTCGGGCTCGGTCAGGCGCATTATGGCGACGGTGCGGCCCGCACGTCCAGCCTCGGTCAGTTGCGCGTCAATCTGATCGAGCGTGGCCGACCACCGCGTGGCACCGGCCCAACTGGCATCCAGAACCAGCAAGAGCGGCCCTGTACCGGTCTCATCCCGCGATGGATTCAGAACCGGTCCGGCCAGACCGATGATAATGGCGGCAGCTGCCAGCATCCGCAGCAACAGCAACCACCATGGTGTACGATCCGAGACGCTTTCATCATCCTTCAGGCCCAACAACAGCGTCACTGCCGGGAACATCCGGCGGATCGGAGCAGGCGGCACCGCACGCAGGATCAGCCATAGGATCGGCAGGGTCAGAAGCCCCAGCAAAACCCATGGCGCGGTAAAGCCGATGCCTGCCAGAACCGTCATCGCGTGCCCCCATCCAAGGCCCGATAGAGCCATAACAGAGCCGCTTGCGCGCTGTCGCCCGTGTGATGCAGACCAAGTTGCCAGCCGGTCGCGCGACATAGCTGTGTCAGGGCATCCTTACGGCGTGCAAGGCGATCCAGATAGCGATCCCGCAATTCAGCGGCTTTGAGCGTTTCATGCCGAACAGTGCCACCGACGCTTTCGAAAATTGTGCGGCCCCGGTACGGAAACGTCTCTTCGCCCGGATCCAGCACTTGCAAGACCACGCCGCGCACACCACGATCGGCAGCTTTGGTCAGGGCCAGTTCAACTTCGTCCATGGGACCAAGGAAATCCGAGATAAACACGGCGCGAGCATGGGGGATCATGGCACGGTGCTCAGGCGGAGCGTAATCCGTTTGCTCATCTTCAGACCACGCTTGCGCCAGTCGGATGATCTGGGCATTACCGCGACGAGGCGGTAGGGTTGTGCCGGTCAGTCCCACCCGTTCGCCACCGCGCACCAGCAAGATTGAAGTTGCCAACCCCAACAGTCGGGCGCGGTCTGCTTTTGTCGGTAGAGATTTATCAGACGAAAACCGCATCGACGCGCCCTGATCGACCCAAAGCATCACCGATTGCGCGATCTGCCATTCGCGTTCGCGCACAAACTGCTGATCCCCCCGCGCCGAGCGGCGGTGGTCGATCATGCGGCGGCTGTCCCCGATTTGCGCGGGGCGGTATTGCCAGAAATCATCGCCCATCCCCGAGCGCCGCCGCCCGTGATCGCCTAGAAGAACAGTTCCGGCCAAGTGCTCGGCCCGCGCCAAAAGAGGCGGCAGCCGGGACGCTTCGGCCTCGGACCTTTCGCGAAGGGTCAGCGCCGCATTCACGCCGCGGCCTCGGTCCGGATCAGACCGGCAGCCGTCGAGTCAATCAGCTCGGCAAGGCTGTCACCGCGAGCACGCGCCGCAAAGTTCAACGCCATCCGGTGGCTGAGAACCGGGCGCGCCATGTCCAGAACATCCTCGGCATTCGGGGCCAGTCGTCCCTGCAACATCGCGCGCGCACGCACCGTCATCATCAGCGCTTGAGCTGCGCGGGGGCCAGGACCCCAGGCCACGGTTTCTGAAACGCGTTCGGAAACACCAGCTTCTTCGGGGCGGAAGGCGCGAACCAGATCAAGGATCAGTTCAACAACAGATTCCCCGACCGGCATCCGGCGCAACAGAACTTGAGCCGCCAACAGGTCTTCTTTGCTGAAAATCTGATGCGCTGCTTCCTCTTCCACACCGGTTGTGGCCAGCAGAATATCGCGTTCGGTCTGCCGATCAGGATATTCGACGTCGATTTGAACCAGAAA
>NZ_JBXWSB010000224.1:0-2967 GCF_059613205.1 Ruegeria sp. BHSB064 | reverse complement strand
ATTTCCTTCGATGCTGATTTGGTTGATGGTTGGGTATTCCTGAACTTCGATCACCAGAGTCGAGCCGCGCGGCGTCAGTTCGACTGTTTCAAATACACCACTGTCAAGCAAACGCTGATAAGCATCATTGATCTGTCCGGCAGTGACTGTCTGTCCGGGCTCGATTCCGGTTCGGGCGATGATCGTGCCCGTTTCAATCCGGCGATTGCCTTCAACCTGAAACGAATTGATCGTGAAGTTCTGTGCCTGTGCTGCGTTCGGAAAAGCCACCAAACACGCTGCAACAAAAAGGAAAAGAACCGTTAGCGCCTGCCACAAAATATTGTTTGTCGGCATTTGCCCCCCGCAGGATGTGCCCGCGCCTCGCCTGTCAGTCATTTTGTGCTCTACCCAGAATTTTAAGACTTTAATGCTGAGTAACGAGATTGAATGAGCTTGTCAAAAGGCGAAATAGAAGCATTGCAGCGCGGCGCCGCACAGCAAGCTTTCTGCATTTCGGTGAGAATCAGAATCCGGCCAGATAAACCCCGGCCAGATACATTGCGCCAGTCAACGCCAGCGCCGTCATAGCAAAGCTCAACAATACGTCACGGTTCAGCATGAAAAGCAAGCTGAACCCCTGGTACGATTTCTTTAGCGCTTTGGTCATGGCGATACCCTTTCGACGCAAAAACTATAGCCATGAATTGAGGCAGGAATGCGGCTTAAACTTGCACCAATCGCCACATTCAGCAGAACAGGTCGTTACTGACCGAAAACAGCATAAGCGTCAGGATGATAGTGATCCCCAGCCCCATGAGAATCCTCAGCGCGCCATCACTGGGTGGCTTTCCGGCGACCGCTTCATAGGCGTAAAACACCAGATGACCGCCATCCAAGGCCGGGATCGGGAACAGGTTCAACAAACCGACAGCCGTCGACAGAACCGCGATAAAGAAGATGAAGTTTTGCGCCCCCTGGCTGGCCATCGCACCCGAGGTTTCGGCGATCCCGATTGGCCCGGAAATGTTGCAGGTGCTGATCGCACCCGTAATCATGTGCCACATGCCGGACAGTGACCCTTCGATGATACGGCCGGTCTGAATGACGCCGCCACGCAGTGAATCCACGAAACCGGCGGGCTCAGTGGCGGGCTCCAACATCATGCCGCCGATGATCCCGATCCGCCAATGAGTGACAAACCCTCCTTCCGGCTGAGGTTCATCCGTGCGGCGTGGGGCCAGCGCAAACTCAAGATCAGAGCCGTCCCGCCACACATTCAACAGCAGGACGCGACCGTCCGAGCTTTCGACAAAATCCTTCAGTTGATCAAAGGCAAAGATCGGTTCGCCATTTACGGCCGTGATTACATCACCCTGCTCTAACTGAATGTCCATGGCCGCACTGCGCGGGGCAACCTGACGGATTAACGGTGGGAACATCCAGGGTGCTTGAACGTCCAGTGTCTCGCCATCGCGGATCACCGTGTAATCCAGAACCGGTTGCACCGGCAACGCATCGATGAAATCCTGCCAGGCCCCCTCTTCGTCATAGTCCGGTGTCGGTAGTCCAGCGATTGCGGTGATCACATCGCCTTCCCGCAGTTCCTGTACCGTCCCCGGCAACGGCTGCAGCGAGGCCACGGTCAATGGCTCACGCGACACACCCTGAGACCAGAAGATCATTCCAAAGACCAGAATGGACATTGCAAAGTTAAACGCCGGACCTGCCGCGACCGTTGCAGCCCGCGCCCACAACGGAGCACCGTGCATAGTCCGACGCAGCTCTTCCGGGTTTTGGGTGGCGATTTCGTCCATCGCCTCTTCATCCTTGCCCGACGCGGCATTAGCGTCGCCCAGGAATTTCACGTAACCGCCAAAGGGCAAGAGTGCGATCTGCCAGCGGGTGCCCCGTTTGTCGATACGGCTCCACAGGACCGGACCGAACCCGACCGAGAACACCTCGGCATGGATGCCCGACCACCGGCCCACGATATAGTGGCCGTATTCATGCACGGCCACGATGACCGACAACGCGATGACAAACGCTACAATCGTCCAAAGAAGATTGCCAAATTGAGGGATCAGCGAAAGTACGTCCAAAATTCTATCCTGCTCGTTCCACCACGGTGTCATCGACCCATTGACGTGCCAAATGGTCCGTTTGCTGCACGTTATCAAGGGTCATCGGGGCATCAATAAGGCCGTCTGCTGCGTCAAAACGGTCCAGAACAGCGGCCACCGCATCTGCCATATCCGTAAATGAGATATGGCGTGCAATGAAATGATCCAGCGCCCGTTCCTTTGCAGCATTGAATACAGAGCCCGCCAAACCACCGCGATCCATGACCTCCCAAGCCAGTTTCAGTGCTGGGTACCGTGTCAGGTCCGGTGACTTAAAGTTCAGCTGGCCCACTTTCGTAAGATCAAGCCGTTCCACAGGAAGGTCACGGCGCTTGGGCCAATGCAAGGCATAGCCAATGGCGTGACGCATATCCGGTGCGCCCAAATGGGCAATCACCGCCCCATCCCGGTATCCAACCATCGCGTGAACAATGGATTCCGGATGCACGACAACTTCGATCTGCGCGGGATTGACCGAAAAGTATTCTTTAGTTTCTATAACTTCCAACGCCTTATTGAACATAGACGCACTGTCTATTGTGATACGTTGGCCCATATCCCAATTCGGGTGGCTGGACGCTTGTTCTACCGTTGCATTTGCCAGGTCTTCCAGTGGCCAGTCCCGAAAGGCACCTCCGCTTGCCGTAATGATCACACGCTCGACCGCATCGATGTCTTCACCGACCAGTGCCTGAAACACGGCGGAATGCTCACTATCGACGGGCAGCAACCGCGCGCCGTGGGCCTTGGCCGTTTCCAGAACCAGTGACCCGGCGCAGACCAGCGTCTCTTTATTGGCAAGCGCCAGCGTCGCTCCTTGTTTGAGCGCTTCAATCCCCGGTGCTAGGCCCGCTGAACCCACAAT
>NZ_JBXWSB010000223.1:0-3064 GCF_059613205.1 Ruegeria sp. BHSB064 | reverse complement strand
GCTCTGAAATAAAGAGAAACACCCGAAGTATCAGCGGCTTAAGCTTCGGGTGTCTCGATGTTTTCAGAGACCAGGGTCCGGGGCTGTGCCCGGTTCAGCTGGCCTGTGCGCGGGCGATCTGCCGTCCTGGTTTCTCCAGTCCGCGTTCTGTCAGGGATTCCTCGAAATCCTGCGCCAGAGCCTCGCGGTCGTGGCTGTCGAAATACCAGCGGATCGTACGGTCCAGCCCGTCCGAGAAGCTGACCTCGGGCTCCCAGTCCAACAGGGTCTTGGCCAGGCTGTTATCGGCCACCCGGTTGTATGGGCCGGTTGGCTTGCTCAGGTCTCGCTTGATCTCGGCATCGCGGTTGGTGCGCTCAAGGATCATCTGTGCGGCCTGCAGAACGGATGTGCGTTCCATTGTGCCCAGGTTGATCGCGGTGCCGTCCTCGATCCGTTCAGCTGCGCGGATCGTGCCTTCGACGATATCCGATACATAGGTCCAGTTGCGGATCTGTTCTCCGGTACCCCAGACGATAAAGGGGTTCTGCTGCAGGAACGCCCGCCCGATCATTGCAACCACCGCGTGGTTGGCCGGGCAGCGTTCGCCATAGGCGGTGAAATAGCGGACCGAGGCGCATTTGAACCCATGCTCTTCGTGGTAGGCCTTGAGCGACAGCTCTGCCATCAGTTTAGCCCAGCCATAAAGGTCATCGGCCTCATAGGGCGGTTTGACCAGATCTTCGGTCAGATACAGGGTCTCGCTGGGGTCAGCCTGAATGCTGGTCGGATAGACACAGCCTGAGGACGCGAAGGTAAATTGTTCAACCCCGGCCTTGTGCGCCTCGCGGATCATGATGCTGTCCAGCGCCAGATTGGTCGAACAGGCAGCCTGGTGGGTGCTGATATAGCCGCGCCCGCCATGGGTGGCGGCCAGGTGAAACACGACATTCATGTCCGAGACGGCCTTGGCGGCGGTTGTCGGGTCCAGCAGGTCGGCCTCGGCAAATTCCACCCGGCCGCTTTGCAGGACGTCTTCGATATTTTCGCGAATTCCGCTGGAAAGGTCGTCAACAACCCGGACATATGCGCCGCGCTTGACCAGGCTTTCCACAAGATGGGATCCGATAAAAGAACACCCGCCTGTCACGAGCACGTTCTTTGAAGACCAATCCATTTTTCAATCCTTTCAAACCAACTCAATCTGTACATTCGCCGCCTGCGCAATCCGCTGGCCGCAGAAATCAGGGCCAGCTTGGGCAAACGCCGATAAAACAATGAACGCTCCACCGTTCCGATGAAAACTCTGACGGCAAAAATCCCGCCCGTCAACAACCCCGATTGACAGCTTTTGCTGCGTGTGCACGCTTTTGTTTCAGGCCGCCGGTTCGTGTGGAATTTGCGATCGAATGGCCGCCGCCGGAAACCTGTTTGCCAGCAACGGAATGTCGATGAAACGAGAGTTCACCACCAGCGTGGCCTGGAGCACAGCAGCCAGCTGGGTGGAGCAAATTGCAGCAGCCCTTATTTTTCTGATCATTGCCAAGCTGATCGGGGTGGAAAGCTTTGGCATTGTTTCGATGGCGTTTGCCTTCCTGTTTCTGGGCGAGTTTCTGGTCCGTGACACGATCGCCGAGGCCATCGTCGAGCGGCACAAAATTGAACCCGGACGGCTGGAGGCCACCTTTGCTGTTCTGATGGCCCTTTCCGTAGTGATCGTTCTTGTTTTGGCGGTAATCGCGCATATCGCGGCGATTGTTTACAAAGAGCCAATTGTCGCCCCGCTGCTGATTGCGGCCAGCCCGACCGTTCTGATGATCGCCGCGGCGGGGGTTCCGCTGGCGCTGCTCAGGCGGCGGTTGGCATATAAGACACTGGCGATCCGCACGGTTGTCGGGGTGATGCTGGGGGGGAGCGTGGGCATCGGGATGGCGCTGAACGGGTTTGGCGCCTGGAGCCTTGTGGGTCAGCGCCTGACCGAAATTGCGGTCAACAGCCTTCTGACCTTTATCGCAGCAGGGTGGGTGCCCAGAAAATGGCCTTCCCGGTCTGAACTGGCGCTGGTGCGGGGACTGGGGCCTCGGGTTCTGCAATTGCGGTTTGTGACCCTGGTCATCTTTCAGACACCAACTGTCATGCTGGGTTATTTTGCCGATCCGCGTGCGGTGGGCCTGTTTGCCTTTGCCGCGCGGCTGGCCGAGATCGTTCTGACCGTGTTTGTCAAAAGCCTTCAAAGTGTGGCGCAATCGGTCGTGGCCGAGTTGCGCCGCAAGCGGGACGCGACGGCGGGATTTTATCTGGACCTGACTGAACTTGCCGCGATCAGCGGCTTTGTGGCCTATGCGGGTTTGGCCCTGATTTCT
Organism: Ruegeria sp. BHSB064; assembly: GCF_059613205.1. Classification (NCBI taxonomy): domain Bacteria; kingdom Pseudomonadati; phylum Pseudomonadota; class Alphaproteobacteria; order Rhodobacterales; family Roseobacteraceae; genus Ruegeria; species Ruegeria sp. BHSB064. The sequence goes on along the minus strand of NZ_JBXWSB010000223.1, from coordinate 722 downwards.
TATCCTTTGGTCGAACTTCTTCTGGGCCCCGACTGGCGCGAGGCCGGTCAGATCCTGCCGTTCTTGTGTCTGGCTTATGCGGTGATTTCTCTGACGTCCATTCAAGAGGCCTATCTGCTGGCCGTCGACAGGCCGAAACCCTTTTTATGGGCTACCCTTGCAGAGGCCGTCCTTGGTCTGATCCTGATTGCCTTGGCCAGCCAGTACGGCCCGGTTGCAACCGCTGCTGCCGTGGCGGTGCGGACATTGGTGGCCCTACCACTGCGCATGAGGGCTACCCATGCGCCCGAGGGCATTTCGGCCCTGCAGTTTCTGCGTGGCCTCAAGGCACCGCTGGCCCTTGCCGCTGGGATGTCCCTGATTGTCGGGACATGGCGGCTGGCGATGCTTGGTCATATTTCCGATGCGCTTTATGTTGCGTCGGCAATTCTGATCGGGGCCGGGTCTGTGGGTTTGATCCTGTTTTGCTTCATGCCGGGCGCTGTTGCCCGGCTGCGCACGTTTACGCATGCCTCGCCATGAAGGGGGGCGGGATGCTAAAGTTGGTTTTAAGATAAAACGTCCCGGTGCCGCATTGTCCGCAGGCATCTGAGGCCGAAGAAGTGAAGGAAGATACCAAGCGGCATTTGATGAGTGGACTTTTACAAGGTGTGAGAACGTTATGATTGATTGGTTAAAGAAAAAGTTCTTTCTGGTGAAATGGGGCGGGGTGGCACGGCGGT
>NZ_JBXWSB010000222.1:0-3414 GCF_059613205.1 Ruegeria sp. BHSB064 | reverse complement strand
GTTGTAAATGCGCCGCCCAGCAGCGATTGATTACGCTTGAAGTAATACACTCGAAGGTCTTTCCTGCCTCGCTGCCCTCAATCTGGCATGAATATCTTGCCGTTCCGTAACCGCCGCATCATAAGTCGGTCATGAATTTGGATCAACAAACCACAGGAACGGAGCATTTTTGTGACTTATGACGCGCTTATCCCGATCATCCGACGTCTGGCCCTAGAAGCAGGTGACAGGATCATGGAAATCTATGAAGCGGATGATTTCGACGTCAAAGTCAAATCAGACTCCAGCCCGGTGACCGAGGCGGATGAGGCCGCAGACGCGTTGATTTCCGCCGGTCTGCGAGAGGCCTTCCCCGATGTTCTGCTGGTCACAGAAGAGCAGGCCGCGTCACACTCGGAAAAAGGCGATACTTTCCTGATTGTGGATCCGCTGGATGGCACCAAGGAATTCATAAACCGTCGCGGTGATTTTACCGTCAACATCGCGCTGGTTGAAAATGGCACACCAACGCGAGGCGTGGTTTATGCGCCTGCCCGGGGTCGTATGTTCTATACTCAGGCCGATGGTCGGTCGGTCGAGGAAACCGGTGCATTGGACAAAGACGCACCCGGTGCACTGACTGAAATTTCAGTCTCTGAACCGGACAATTCGGCGCTTATGGTGGTGGCTTCGAAATCCCACAGGGATCAGGCGACCGAGGATTACATCAGCAAGTACCAAGCCAAAGACAGCAAAAGCGCAGGGTCTTCCCTCAAGTTCTGTCTGGTGGCCACAGGTGAGGCTGATATCTACCCGCGTGTCGGGCGCACAATGGAATGGGACACTGCGGCAGGTCACGCGGTTTTGGCCGGTGCTGGCGGCCGGGTCGTGCGTTTTGACGACCATTCGCCGCTGCTCTATGGCAAAGAAGGATATGCCAATCCGTTTTTTATCGCCTACGCTCCGGGTGTTGAATTGAAGGAAGCCTGATGTCTGTTCTGATTGCCATCCCCGCCCGATACGCCTCGACCCGCTATCCGGGCAAACCATTGGTGCCGCTGTCGGGTGCCACAGGTACAGCTATGACGCTGATCGAACGGTCCTGGCGCGCGGCCAAGTCGGTCTCGGGCGTTGACCGGGTGGTCGTTGCAACGGATGACGATCGTATTCGCGAGGTCTCGGAAGGGTTTGGGGCCGACGTGGTCATGACCTCGGAGAATTGTCAGAACGGCACCGAACGTTGTGCCGAAGCGCATGAGGTCCTGGGGGGCGGGCATGATATCGTGGTCAATCTGCAAGGCGATGCACCGCTGACACCGCACTGGTTTGTCGAAGACCTGATCGCAGGTCTACGCGCCGCGCCGGATGCCGGTGTTGCGACGCCCGTTCTGCGTTGCGACGGCGATGCGCTGAACAGTCTGCTGAACGACCGAAAGAATGACCGCGTGGGCGGCACAACGGCCGTATTCGGGCGCGATCACAGCGCAATGTATTTCTCGAAAGAGGTCGTACCGTTTACCTCGCAATCCTATTCAGGCGACGAGCCCACTCCGGTGTTTCACCATGTGGGCGTTTACGCGTATCGACCCGACGCGCTTGCCGCATACCCAAGCTGGCCCACCGGCCCGTTGGAACAACTGGAAGGTCTGGAGCAGCTTCGGTTCATGGAGAACGGCCGCAAGGTCCTGTGCGTCGAGGTCGAGGCCAAAGGCCGCCAGTTCTGGGAACTGAACAACCCGCAGGACGTGCCCAAGATCGAAGAAATGATGGCGGCGATGGGGCTGGAGTAACAGATTTTCCCCATGACATCCGGCGGCCCCTATATGTTTTGTAAAAGTTATTCGGATTCAAAGGGCGCATCATGACATCTATCCTCGTAACTGGCGGTGCCGGGTATATCGGCTCGCACGCGTGCAAGGCGCTGGCGAAGGCAGGCTACGTCCCGGTGACCTACGACAATCTGGTCACAGGTTGGCAGGATGCAGTGAAATACGGCCCGTTCGAGCAAGGCGACCTGCTGGACCGGGAACGACTGGATCAGGTGTTCGCCAAACACAAGCCTGCCGCAGTGATGCATTTTGCGGCTCTCAGCCAGGTGGGTGACGCCATGCGCCAGCCCGGGCTCTATTGGTCAAACAATGTTACGGGTTCGTTGACCTTGATCGAAGCTGCGGTTGCAGCCGGGTGCCTGGATTTCGTGTTCTCATCCACATGTGCCACCTATGGCGAGCATGACAATGTGGTTCTGGATGAATCCACCGCGCAGTACCCTCTGAACGCCTATGGTGCCTCAAAACGCGCAATCGAGGACATCCTGAAAGATTTCGAAGCCGCTCATGGCCTGCGCCATGTCATCTTTCGCTATTTCAACGTTGCCGGGGCAGACCCTGATGGGGAAGTGGGCGAGTTTCACCGGCCGGAAACACACCTGATCCCCCTGATGCTGGATGCGATTGACGGAAAACGCGAGGGCCTGACCGTCTTTGGCACCGATTACGACACCCCAGACGGCACGTGTATCCGCGACTATGTACATGTTTGCGATTTGGTCGACGCGCATGTGCTGGGATTGGACTGGCTGGAACAAGGCAAGGAAAGCCGGGTTTTCAATCTGGGCACAGGATCGGGATTTTCTGTGCTTGAGGTGATCGAGCAATCCAAATCCGTCACCAACCGCCCTGTTCCTTATTCGACTGGGCCGCGCCGGGCGGGCGATTGCACCAAGCTGGTCTCAGGCTCTGTCCGGGCCGAAACCGAACTGGGATGGACGCCAAAACGGTCAACGTTAGAGACGATGATTGCGGATGCCTGGCGTTGGCATCAGAACGGCCATTACGAAAAATGAGCCGTCCGTGACCTCCGGCACAGTGCAGAACCTGCCGCAGATCAATTGGCGGCAAATGTACCGATTGCGTTGGAAACGGCGGCGGCTGCTGTGGCGCTCCTTGCGCAGCCGGCACCAGTTGACGAGCCTAAAAGACCAGACCCGCGAAATCCACGCGGGCGATGTGCTGGCCTTTGTCACCTTGCGCAACGAGGTTACCCGCCTGCCGTGGTTCTTTCGACACTACCGTCAATTGGGCGTGCGTCATTTTCTGATCGTCGACAACGGCAGCAACGATGGCTCGACTGCCTTTGTGCTGGATCAACCCGATGTGTCTGTCTGGCAAACCTACTCCAGTTATCGCGGATCACGATTTGGCCTGGATTGGCTGACCTGGCTGCAGATGCGATATGGGCACAATCACTGGTGTCTGATGGTCGATGCGGATGAGTTGTTGGTTTATTCCCGGTGCGATACCCGGCCCCTGCAGGATCTGACGGCCTGGTTGGACCAACAAGGCAGGGTGGGTTTTGGCGCGTTGATGCTGGACCTCTATCCCAAAGGTCCGTTGGGCCGTGACGCCTATGATCCAATCACCGACCCAACCGACC
>NZ_JBXWSB010000221.1:0-3503 GCF_059613205.1 Ruegeria sp. BHSB064 | reverse complement strand
ATCGAAGATGGCGGCATCGAGGTCGAGTACGAAGGCATGAAATCGTTCATCCGTCGTTCGGACCTGTCGCGTGACCGCGCCGAACAACGCCCCGAGCGTTTCTCGGTCGGTGACAAGGTCGACGTCCGCGTCACCAACGTTGACAGCAAGACCCGCCGTCTGGGCCTGTCGATCAAGGCACGCGAAATCGCCGAAGAGAAAGAGGCCGTGGAACAGTACGGTTCGTCCGACTCGGGCGCTTCGCTGGGCGACATCCTTGGTGCGGCGCTGAAGTCGGGCGACTAAGCCCGGGGCGCATCCCAAGTAAGTTTTTCGGCCTCGCACGGAAGTGCGGGGCCGTTTTTGTTGCGAATCAATATGTTCCAAATGACTTGCTTAATTGCGGTATTGTTCGCGCTTTAAGTGTGGAAAATCCCCTGTCCGGCAAAAATTCGCGTGAGAATATGGCAAAATAAAGCATCAGCGCGCAGAGTATCCGTTCCCCCAAACCGGATTTTTTCCTATACTGTCAAATCAGTAGACCTGACACACCGGCTGCCTGGGAGGGTATCACGCATGATCCGTTCAGAATTGATTCAGAAAATCGCTGACGAAAACCCGCATCTCTATCAGCGTGATGTCGAGCGGATCGTGAACACAGTGTTCGAAGAAGTCACCGATGCCATGTCACGTGGCGACCGTGTCGAGCTGCGTGGTTTCGGCGCGTTTTCGGTCAAAAAGCGCGATGCGCGTGTGGGCCGGAACCCACGTACCGGCGAGACGGTTCAGGTCGAGGAAAAATGTGTACCGTTTTTCAAAACTGGCAAGTTGCTAAGGGATCGATTGAACGGTAAAGCCTGACCCTATGATGCGCTACATTCGATACGCTTTTCTTGGGACTCTTGGGATCATCCTGATTTCAGTTTCTCTGGCCAATGTTGAGTCGGTTGAACTGAAACTGATGCCGGACCCGCTGGCTGAGTTGCTGGGGTTCAACCTGACCGCTTCGCTTCCCTTATTCCTGGTGGTTCTGGGCGGCGTTGTGGCCGGACTGATCATCGGATTCATTTGGGAATGGATGCGTGAACATAAGCATCGCCGTGACGCAACGGCGAAGAAAAGCGAAGTGCGCAAGCTTGAGCGCGAGGTCAAGAAGCTCAAGAGCAAGCAAAACGAGGGCAAAGATGACGTTCTGGCCCTTCTGGATGAGGCAAGCTGAGTCCAAGCCCCATGTCCGATGTTAGGTTCAAAATCTGCGGCCTGACCGCACCTGATCACGTGCGTGCGGCCGTTGAGGCCGGAGCAGGATATGTGGGTTTTGTTTTCTTTCCGAAGTCGCCGCGCCATCTGGACATCGCGCAAGCTGCGGCATTGACCCAATTGGTGCCACCGGGCGTGGCTAAGGTGGCATTGGTCGTCAATGCGACTGACGAAGAACTGGACGATATCGTGTCGGCAGTTCCACTGGATATGCTTCAATTGCACGGCAAGGAATCACCGCAGAGGGTGACTGAGGTCCGCGACCGTTTTGGACTGCCGGTGATGAAGGCAATCGGTGTAGCCGAAGCTGAGGATCTGACTGCAATAGATCTGTACTCCGAGGTGGCAGACCAATTGCTCATTGATGCAAAGCCACCGCGGGATTCGGAATTGCCCGGTGGAAATGGGTTAGCATTCGATTGGCGCTTGCTGGCCGGTCGGAAATATTGGCGGCGCCCGTGGATGCTGGCTGGCGGCCTGACGCCGCAAAACGTTGCTGAGGCTGCCAGGATGACCGGCGCGCGGCAGGTTGATGTCTCTTCGGGCGTCGAAAGCGCGCCGGGTCAAAAGGATGCTGGGCTCATCCGCGAATTTGCTGCCGCTTTGAGGTGATCTGATTTCGAATTCGCTGCGTATCCCCCGATACGGAGGGATGGATCATGCTGGCAGCAATCGGGGGTATCTCCTTGAAACACTGGTACAACGCGCCCGAGTTTTTCTGGCGCGCACGGCAGGCATATCATCAAGCAAAAGGTGATCCTTTGTGTTTGCACGCGGCTGTTTTCCGGCAAGACGGTCTCTATTTCTCACTCAGCGTTTGGCACGATATCGAGGCGATGCTGACCTTCGCGCAGTCTGGTCCTCATCGCCGCGTCATGATGACGGCAGATCGATTGGCGAATGTGAACCAATTTTATCATTTTCGCTGCATCGGTGTCCCGACGTCTGAGCAGGCTATTCAGGTCTGGCGGCAAAACACGCAGGTTGCGGAATGATGCGTTTTGCCCATGGCAAATCCCGCCGCCACCTCCTATGAACAACGGGTACGACGAGTGGAGACACCCATGGCCAACGATCTTTTCAATTCCTTCATGTCCGGCCCTGACGAGCAGGGACGTTTTGGCATTTTTGGTGGACGGTTTGTCAGTGAGACGCTGATGCCGCTGATCCTGTCACTGGAAGAGGAGTACAACAAAGCCAAGGACGATCCCACTTTCTGGGCCGAGATGGACGATCTGTGGGCCAACTACGTGGGCCGCCCCTCACCGCTGTATTTTGCGGAACGCCTGACCGAGCATCTGGGCGGCGCAAAGATTTACCTGAAGCGTGATGAGCTGAACCATACCGGCGCGCACAAAATCAACAACGTGCTGGGCCAGATCATTCTGGCGCGGCGTATGGGCAAGACCCGGATCATTGCGGAAACAGGGGCAGGGCAGCACGGCGTCGCCACCGCCACCGTCTGCGCCAAATTCGGGCTGAAGTGCATCGTCTACATGGGCGCGCATGACGTTCAGCGTCAGGCCCCGAACGTGTTCCGCATGCGTCTGTTGGGGGCTGAGGTGATCCCGGTAACTTCGGGTCGTGGGACGCTGAAAGACGCGATGAATGATGCGCTGCGTGACTGGGTGACCAACGTGCGCGACACGTTCTACTGCATCGGTACCGTAGCCGGCCCACATCCGTACCCGGCGATGGTGCGCGATTTCCAGTCGATCATCGGCAAGGAAGCCAAAGAGCAGATGATGAAAGCCGAAGGTCGTCTGCCCGACACGATCATCGCTGCTATTGGTGGTGGATCGAATGCGATGGGCCTGTTCTACCCGTTCCTCGACGACAAGGACGTGAATATCATCGGCGTTGAGGCCGGTGGCAAAGGCGTGAACGAGAAGATGGAGCACTGCGCTTCGCTGACCGGAGGCCGTCCGGGCGTGCTGCACGGCAACCGCACCTATCTGTTGCAGGATGATGATGGCCAGATTCTGGAAGGGTATTCGATCTCGGCTGGTCTCGACTATCCCGGTATCGGGCCCGAGCATTCCTGGCTGAACGACATTGGCCGGGCCAACTATGTCTCGATCACCGACAAAGAGGCGCTAGAGGCGTTCCAACTGTGTTGTGCGACCGAAGGCATCATCCCCGCGCTGGAGCCGTCTCACGCGCTGGCTCATGTGATGAAGATTGCGCCGGATCTACCCAAGGATCACCTGATCTGCATGAACATGTGCGGGCGCGGCGACAAAGACGTTCAGACCGTAGCGAAG
>NZ_JBXWSB010000220.1:0-3287 GCF_059613205.1 Ruegeria sp. BHSB064 | reverse complement strand
GGATTCGAGCTTATCGACGGAATGGACCCCACCCCAAAAATGCTGGAAGAAGCAAAGGCAAAAGACGTGTACAGAGCGTTGAGCGGCTTTGATATCACCAAACCAGCCCCGCTCAAGCGTGGTGCATATTCGATTGTCACAGCTATCGGTGTCATCGGTAAGGGCGCTGCCCCGGCGGAGACAATCGATGTGTTGATGCACGCTTTACCCAAAAGGGGGCTGTTTGCGTTTTCTCTGAATGATCACGCGCTGGCAGATCACACATTCACCTGCCGCATCACTGATTGGGTCGACATGGGGGCCGCACGTTTGCTATTTCGTGAATACGGGCCACATCTACCCGGAATCAACCTTAACTCTGACGTGTATATTCTGGAAAAAGCGTGACTTTCCTGACGCGTTTCGCGCCTTCCCCAACCGGGCCACTTCATCTGGGGCACGCTTATTCCGCGTTGATGGCCAGCGACCTAGCCACAGCGGAAAGTGGTCAGTTCCTGTTGAGGATCGAAGACATTGATCAGTCTCGTTCAAGGAAGCATTGGGAAGATCAGATCTATGACGATCTGGCATGGCTGGGCCTGGAATGGCCAACGCCGGCCGTACGCCAATCGGACCGTATGGGGGTTTATGAGCAGGCTCTGGATCATCTTTGGGCACAGGGTTTCTTGTTTCCATGCACTTGCAACCGAAAAGATATTACCGCCGCTGCCAGCGCTCCGCAGGAAGGCGCGCCATTGCTTGGGCCAGACGGGATAATCTATCCCGGAACGTGCCGAAAAGCTCATCACAACAAAGACTTAAGGCAACACCCTCGACCACGACACGAGGCACTACGGCTGGACATTGCCAAAGCGTGCCAAGCGATCCACGACCGGTCCAGATTTCAGTTCATCGAGCTCGGTTCAGGGCCTGATGGTGAAACGGGCACCATCAGTTTAACCCCCGATGAATTAATCAACACAATTGGCGACGTCGTGTTGTCCCGCCGCGATATGGGGACATCGTACCACCTTTCTGTTGTCCTGGACGACGCGGCGCAAGGGATCACCCATGTGGTTCGGGGTCGGGATCTGTTCGAAGCCACGCGCATTCATGTTCTATTGCAGGCGTTGCTGGATTTACCCACGCCTGTGTATTTGCACCATGATCTGATCCGCGATGGTGCCGGTAAACGCCTTGCGAAACGGGACGATGCCCGAGCGATTTCGAAATACAGGGCCGAAGGCTACAGCCCTGCAGACATTCGGCGCTTGGTCGGGCTTTGACCCGTCACTCTTATTCCATCGGAGCCATCAGTTCGGTTTCGGATCCATCACGAACGGCGGTATAGAAGCATGTCCGGCGGTTGGTGTGGCAGGCCGCTCCGGTCTGGCGCACCAGAACCAACAGGCAATCCCGATCACAATCGATCCGAAAATCCACCAGTTCCTGCACGTGGCCCGAGGTTTCACCTTTGATCCAGAAAGACTGACGAGAGCGCGACCAATAAGTCACCCTGCCCGTTTCCAGTGTCTTTTCAACGGCCTGAGCATTCATCCAGGCCATCATCAGAACTTCGCCCGACGCGTCATCCTGAGCGATTGCAGGGATCAGGCCCGCTTCGTTATATTTCAGCGTCGATGGATCGAACACGACGGGATCAGTCATCTCAAAAACCTTTTGCATCCGGTGGGCTGGCCACTATGTATGAGGAACACACGACGAGGGAAAGCCATGAGCGGCGAGAACGACCTGATTAAGCTGTATTCCGGGCGCATTCTGGCGCTGGCTGCGGACATTCCGCATCTTGACCGGCTGGACGACCCTGATGCGACGGTTAAGAAACGCTCGCCGCTGTGCGGCTCGACCGTAACCGTGGACGTGAAAGTTGATGACGGTCGGGTCAGCGCCTTTGGCCAGGACGTAAAAGCCTGTGCCTTGGGTCAGGCTTCGGCTGCCGTTGTCGGGGACGCCATCATTGGTGCGACGCGTGCTCAGGTTGAAGCCGCGCGCGATCAACTGACGAGCATGTTGAAAAAAGACGGCCCTGCCCCGGATGCACCGTTTGACGGGCTGGAAGTTCTGATGCCCGCGCGGGACTACAAGAACCGGCATGCATCGATCCTGCTGGCGCTGGACGCAACAGCCGAAGCGCTGGCACAGGCCGAACAGGCGCATTGCGCGTGATCTTGGCAAACTAGGGTAAACCCGCTACCCCTCTGACCAGATTTTAGGAGGGATGGGTTTGGACAATCTGCTTGAGCATTTTGTAACGCTTTGGGTCGTAATTGACCCGATTGGTACAATTCCCGTGTTTATCGCCGTCACTGCGGGCCTAAGCGCCGCAGCCCGTCGCAAGACTGCGTTATTGGCATCGTTGATCAGTGCCGGGGTTTTGTTGTTTTTCCTCGTATTTGGGCAACTGCTGATCGAGGCATTGGATATCGGGCTGAATTCCTTTCAGGTCGCGGGTGGCATCATCCTGTTCCTGTTCGCCCTGACCATGATCTTTGGTGAAAGCAAGCAGGACATAGAACAACGTCAGGCGGAAGAAGATCTGGAAGACAAGTATCACAAGCAAAACCCGGCAATTTTCCCATTGGCGGTGCCATCCTTGGCCTCACCCGGCGCGATGCTGGCTATTGTCATCCTGACAGACAATCACCGCTACAGCGCTACCGATCAGGGGATCACCGCTTTGGTGATGCTTTCGGTGCTTTTGGTTGCGTTCTTTCTGATGCTTCTGGCAGAGCCCATCATCCGTTTGATCGGCCATTCAGGCGCCGCGATCATCAGCCGTATCATGGGGATGATCCTGGCCTCTGTCGCGGTCAACTCAGTTCTGTCTGCGTTGCTTGAAATTTTCAAAACCGGCCAGCTGTAAAAAAACCGCCGCACCTTCCGGGCGAAAGGGCGGCGGCAGGCATTGCGTGTCTCGCGTGGGGTCCGGTTCACCGCGCGGGGCCGAGGCATGGCCCCTCAAGGGGTTTGGGACAGGCAGGTCACCCTTGACTGAAATGGGGATGACAGCGCGGTTTTTTCGGCACGAGATCGCAGGCAGAAAGACTTAAAAACCAACAGGCAGGTGTAGTGCGACCATCAGAATCACGACCAGAGACATCACGCCAACCGCATCCTGCAGGATGGTCGATTGCGCGCGGCTGAAAGCGGTCTTGATCTGGGTCAGCATAGGGTCACCTCCGGTCAGAGTTTTAATCCTTTGTTGACCTTTTGTTCTCATATTTACCCGAGTCGGTAAAGAACTTTTTAAGAACATTTGTGAACTTTTTGGAACGTCGCGCCTAACC
>NZ_JBXWSB010000219.1:0-3517 GCF_059613205.1 Ruegeria sp. BHSB064 | reverse complement strand
GTCTTGGCCAAGTCGCGCTTAGCAAGCCACGCTAAACAAGGATGTTGTTCGGGGTTGAGCCGGTCGTGCGGTGAAAGTGTCAGTCCAGGTACGACAATAATATCAGCGTCGTCTGCGTTCTTAAATGTCTGGTCTGGCGCGATCCACACGCCACTTCCGCAACGAAATCCCTCGGCGTCCGGGCCAACAAGGCTGACGTCAAATACCGGGTTAGGCTCCTCGCCGCTCACCAAATGTTCCCAGTCCCGCCCTGCGGCCACCAAAGTGTCATACAGGCCAAACACGCTGGAGGCGCTGGTTTCGGGGGTGGCAACGATCTGAACCGAAAATGGCATCGGTAAAATCCCCTAAGTGGTGAATTTGCCCCCTTTTTAGCTGTTCCGCCACTCACGCCCAACGAAAAATGTCGCGCAGTCTTCAAGGGCACGTGGCCTGCTGGAGGTATTAGTGAAGATGAATGCTGTTTGGAGTATATTTTTCGACACTGAAAAGCAGACCATTCCAAAGAGGTCCGCCTCAGGAGGACTCAGCCCAACAGACGACCAAGGAAGAGGAACGGACAATTGCAAAGTGACGGAAGAGATGTGGAATTCGGTGATCTATCTTGGACCAGGCTGTTCACTGGTGAGAGACCGTTAGTTTGAGCACTTTCAATGTCAGCTTCGTCCGCAGTTCTGAGTTCAACCCGGTCGTTGCCGTGCAACCATTTGCTGGGTTAGTTTTGTCAGAATGAGCAAGACCATCACGATAATCGGAACATGGGTATTGAAGAGTTTCGTAACCGAGTTTGACGACGGCTCCACTCTTCTGCCCTATGGCGACAAACCGCAAGGCCGAATTGTCTACTCGAGCGATGGGTTCATGTCGGTTCACCTTTGGAACCCCGACAGGCATGTTGAGGGAACCCACTCAAGTGAAGACCCCAGCTACTTCTCGTATTGCGGTGATTGGTCAATAGAAGGCGCAGTCGTTCGGCACCGGGTTCATGTTGCGACTGAGGCATCTTGGGCCGGGCAGGATAAATTGCGAACTATGACGCCAATCGGCGAGCTTTTGGAATTGACGGCGGAAGGGGTCGTTTTCGAAGGAAAGAAAGGACGTGGTATTTTGGTTTGGGAGCGCCTGAGGAGGTAGGCGGCAGCGGCAATCGGTGAACGATCACTTCGTTTGCAACCTGGGAAGTACAAAGTCTAATTGTGAATGTCGGTTTAGAGCTGGATTAGCCGATTGCAACGCAACGATCATCGGCGGCAGGGCCCGCTTTTGAGACCTTGGGCACTATCGAAATCGAGCGGGTGCAGCGAACGGCGGCTATGCGGGCTGCGACGGCAGCATCGTCTGACCTTGATCAAGGTCGGCTCTGGGCCGTTGGATGTATCGTGGAAAACAGGGCAGGGCTTGTGCTGCGTCTGCACCGAGTTCTGCAAGGAGCCCAAAGCTACGGATGCTGCGAAGGAAACGAACGTCCACTTCTTGAGTGATGATTCGATTCTTTGCGACCCTGTAGTCATGAAATCTGCCTGTATTTTTGGGTGCGAACGCTTCCGATTAGGAAACTCTTGACAATGGCAACCTTGAACGTTTTGCTAATGACCGTGCGACGATGCACATAAAATCACCAAGCGACTCGGCTGGACGTTGACGCCCATTTGGGTCGCTTTTTGATTCCTAACACCAAGCTTCTCGCATTGATCAGCGTTCAGACTGACTCATATCAGGGAGCTTACTCTTATGAAAAATCTTCTAGGCACAGTCAGCCTTTTGTCCGCTATGACGCTGACTTCTACTGCCGCTTTGGCCGAGGTTAAGGTCGGAGCGATCTTTGACCTTACAGGTGGCCTGAACATCTACGGCATTCAGCAGGACAATGCACTTGATCTGGCGATTGCAAGTGTCAACGCAGCGGGTGGCGTCAACGGAGAAGAGGTCGTGGTCGTCGGCTACGATGCTCAGTCCGAACTTTCGAAGTATACGCAATTCGCGCAAACGGCGGTTCTGAGAGATGGCATCGCGGCGATGTTCGCGGGTTTGACAAGTTCTTCCCGTGAGGCGATCCGTCCGATCTTCCGCGAGGCAAATATCCCCTATTTCTATTCCTCGCTCTATGAAGGCGGCGCGTGTGACAAGCAGACCTTCGTGACAGGTTCTTCTGCCTCTCAGCAACTTAGCGTTTTGATGGAATGGGCGGTCGAGAACTACGGTCCCCGTATCTACATCATGGCCCCCGACTACAACTTCGGCACCATCTCCGGTCACTGGGTCCACGAGTATGCCAAGCAGCTGGGCGCTGAGGTCGTGGGCGAGGACTATCTGGCGCTGTCCGTAACAGACTACGCACCGACCATTCAGAAAATTCAGGCGTCCAATCCTGACCTTGTCGTCGCTCTGCCTGTTGGCGCAGCACAGACCGGTTTTCTTGAACAGTTCGCCGCGGCAGGTCTGAAGGACAGCATCGGCGTTGTTTCCACCAACTACGGCTCAGGTAACCAGCAAGTCGTGGTCTCGCCTCAAGCTGGTGAGGGTCTCGTTTCTGCCATGGGCTACTTCCCTTCGGTTGAGAGCGATGCCAACGCTGAATTCCTGGCCGCCTGGGAAGAAGCCTACGGGACCGATACGCCGGTTGTTGCTGGCGCGGTCGATGTCTGGAATGCGGTTCACCTCTGGGCCGCAGCCGCAAACAAGGCTGGCACGACCGACGCGGACGAGGTGATTGCTGCACTGGAAAGCGGCCTGACGTTCGAAGCTCCGAACGGCACTGTGACGCTTGAGCCTGGGTCGCATCACCTGCGTCAGGACATTTACATTGCTCGTGGCGATGCCAACAACGGCTTTGAGATCATCGCAACCTTCGAAGATTCCGAACCGACCTACGAGAACGAAGCCTGCAACCTCATCGACAATCCCGATGCGGCTGAGCACTTCACGCCCGAAGGTTAACCAATACAATTGTCGATGCGCCCCGGCGTGGGGCGCATCACCTCTGGGAGGATGCTATGGAACTCGATTTCCTAGCGACGGTTCTGCTGTCGTCATTATCCAGCGCGTCAATTCTGTTGATTGCAACACTTGGCTTGGCCGTCGTCTACGGCCTCATGGGTGTTATCAACCTCGCGCATGGTGAATTTCTTATGGTTGGTGCCTATTCGGCTCTGACGGCAACTCAGATTGGCTTGCCCTATCCTTTGGCCATACCTTTCGCGGTTGCCATGACAATGCTGATTGGCGCAACTGTCGAGTTGCTTATCATCCGTAAACTCTACGGACGGATATTCGATACGATGCTAGCCACTTGGGGGCTGGGCATGGTGTTCAACCAGGCCGCAGTTCTTATCTTTGGTACCGTGTCGCCCGGCATCGGTATGCCGCAATGGAACTTCCAGATCGGTGACTACAGCCTTGCGTTCTATCCCATTGCGATGATCTTCGTTGCGGCAGTCATGCTGGCCTTCGTCTATTTCCTGATGACGCACACCGTCTACGGCATGAAGGCGCGGGCCTCGATCCAAGAGCCGCAGAT
>NZ_JBXWSB010000218.1:0-3526 GCF_059613205.1 Ruegeria sp. BHSB064 | reverse complement strand
AAGGCCTGAACGCGTTTGCCGTGCCGCGCGCCAACTTCGTAGATGTAGTTCGCAATCGGTGTCGAGCCGACGAAGGACACGGCCTTGACGTCGTCGTTCTCCAGCAACGCGTCCACGGCGACCTTGTCACCTTGTACGACGTTGAACACTCCATCAGGGAAACCGGCCTTCTGCATCAGATCCGCGTAAAGCAGCGCAGCGGACGGGTCGATCGGCGACGGCTTCAGGATAAAGGTATTTCCTGCGGCGATGGCGATCGGGAACATCCACATCGGCACCATGACCGGGAAGTTGAAGGGAGTGATCCCGGCGACAACGCCCAACGCCTGACGCGTGGTCCAGTTGTCCATGCCAGTGGACACCTGTTCGGTGTAATCACCCTTGAGGAGTTGCGGAATGCCGCAGGCAAACTCGATGATATCAATACCACGCTCAACTTCGCCTTGGGCGTCGGTGAACACCTTGCCATGCTCAACCGTGATGGCACGTGCCAGATCGTCTTTGTGCTCACGAACCAGCGCCAGAAAGTTGTTCATAAGACGGGCGCGGCGGATTGGCGGGGTATTCGACCATTTGGGAAACGCTGCTTTGGCAGTTGCAACCGCATCGTCAACCGTCTGTACCGTCGCAAGCGACACCGCGCCGGTTTGCGCCCCGGTTGCGGGGTTGAATACCGGCTGGGTCTTTTCGCTGGAAGGAACAGTGATTTGGCCATTAATGTAGTGGCCGATCAAGGTGATCGGGGATGCATCTTTCATGATGTCAGTCCTTTTTGGGGTTAGAAGTCAGGGGTTATGGCAAGTCAGCCAATACCTCTCCAAGGGTTTGACAAAGTGTCGCTATTTCGGGCTCCGAGATGATTAGTGGTGGCGACAAGGCGATGATGTCACCTGTGACACGGATCATTATTCCCGCGTCCCAGGCCCGCTTCATCGCATCATAGCCCCGTGCACCCGGTGCGCCCTCTCGTGGTGCCAACTCGACCGCGCCCACCAGTCCCAGATTGCGGATATCGATGACGTTCGGCAGACCTTTGAGGCTGTGAAGCTGATCCTCCCAGGGCTGCGACAGCAATGCAGCTCGATCAAACAGATCATTCTGCTTGTAGCTTTCCAGCGTCGCCAACGCGGCTGCACAGGACACCGGGTTTGCGGAATAGGTATAGCCATGGAACAGCTCAATCGGCGCATCGGCATTTTCCATCGCCGAGTCATAGATCTTATCGGAAACAATGACCGCACCCATCGGAATGACACCGTTGGTCAGGCCTTTGGCCGTTGTGATGATGTCCGGCGTTACTCCAAAGTAATCAGACGCGGTTGCCGCACCCAAGCGACCGAAAGCCGTGATGACCTCATCAAAGATTAACAGAATGCCGTGGCGGTCGCAGATTTCACGCAGTCGCTTCAGGTATCCTTTCGGCGGCAGAAGTACTCCGGTAGATCCAGCCATCGGCTCAACGATCACTGCCGCAATGGTCGAGGCATCGTGAAGCGCGACCAATCGTTCCAGATCGTCCGCCAGTTCCGCGCCGTGTTCCGGGCAGCCGCGTGAAAACGCATTTTTTTCTAAATCATGCGTGTGGCGCAAATGATCCACCCCTGTCAGGAGCGTCCCGAAATGCATCCTGTTCTTCACGATGCCCCCAACCGAGATGCCACCGAAGCCAGTGCCGTGGTAACCACGCTCACGCCCGATCAGTCGAGTGCGAGCGCCATCACCGCGCATTCGATGGTAGTGCAGCGCGATCTTGAGCGCTGTATCGACAGACTCGGAGCCAGAGTTGGTGAAAAATGCGTGGCTCATCCCCTCAGGCATCATCGCGGTCAGCTTTGCCGACAACTCAAACGCCTGAGGGTGGGAGAACTGGAAGTTCGGTGCATAATCCAGCTCGTGCACCTGTTTATGTACCGCTTCAACGATCAGCGGATCACGGTGACCCGCGTTGACGCACCACAGTCCGGCGGTGCCATCCATGACCTTCCGACCATCAGAACTTGTGTAGTACATCCCCTCGGCCGCTTGGATCATTCGGGGCTCGCGAAGGAAATCACGATTGGCCGAAAATGGCATCCAAAACGACGACATTGTGTTGGGTTGATCGAGCACGTTCTTTCCTCGTGAAACAGATTTTCATTTGATGACAAATCTTTGCAGAGTTCAGACCATCCGCACACCCAGCTTTATTTTGATCTGTAAGTTATTGAAAAAAACCGTTACGTCCTTAGAATGCTTTCGATCCAAAGCAAGAAAGCACTAGAGTAACGGTTTTGTCATCAGATCTCGAAACAGCCCGACGTCTAAAGTTGATTCGGACTACCAAGGGCCTCAGTCAACGTGAAATGGCCAAACGCGCGGGAGTGGGTAGCGGGACGATTTCTCAAATCGAAAGTGGTTCAACTCAGCCTTCTGTGGCGCTGCTCAAAAAGATCCTTGCCTCAGTAGACGTCAATTTGGGTTTTTTCTTCAGTTTTGAATTGCAAAACGAGGAGTCGTTTTTTTACCCGCACGATAGAATGCGCGACCTTGGATCCCCCGGTGTTTCATATTTGCTTGTCGCTGGAGAGCGCCGAGACAGAAAACTCCAGATGCTCATAGAAGAGTACGATGTCGGTGCCGACTCGGGTCGATCTGAACTGTCGCACGAAGGAGAGGAATGTGCGGTTGTGATAGAGGGTCGTCTTGAAGTGACGGTAGATGGGCAGTCCAGGGTTCTGAGCCCCGGGGACGCATACTACTTCTCTAGCATATTGCCACACAGGTTTCGTAATGCCGGTGATACGCCATGCAAAGTGATCAGCGCATGCACACCTTCGTCGTTCTGACTGAATCCCAAGAGCTATTCTGTGAGCGCTTCAATAATTCGTAGGATGGTCAAATTCGACAACCAACGCAGAATGCAGAAATGAAATCGAAAGTCACGATCAGGGGCCAGTTGTCGCCTTTCTAACGCGATCCCCTACGACAGATTTATCAATTTCGCGCTTGCAGCCAATAGCCGGAATGCGGTCTGCGGCTGCAGAAATCCAACGAAGTGCTCAAGGTCGGCTCTGGGCCGCCCTCGGTGGCAGCATGACATGGGGCAAGGGGCTTGCCGCACCTGCTCCGATGTCGGCATCGAGCCCATTTCGGACACTCCAACTCGAACCAACCTTCGGGTATGCGTTATTTTTTGGGCCGATGGCGACGACAAGGTGATCTTTCGAAAGGCACTTGATGCACCACCGACCGAACCAGCATTGGAAGGTCCGGTCGGTCGCTCTGAATAACGGAAACTCATTACACGGATGTGTCGCAAACTTGTGGAATGGCGACTTTGTTGCACGGATTGGTGCCGTGACGTAGGCGGTGACATATTTCCAAGGATGAGCGAAGTGAATGCCTTTCAAATTTAGCGATCCGAACCGGGACAAGTTCCCGAAACCCAGGTATCGGGTCACGAATTGGGCAAAGTACAACGAGAGTTTGAGGTTTCGAGGCGACCTGACGATCTGGTTTGACCTTGGTCTGTTGTCCGGTTGGCGCG
>NZ_JBXWSB010000217.1:0-3590 GCF_059613205.1 Ruegeria sp. BHSB064 | reverse complement strand
GATGCGGGTTATCCCGAACCCCGGCCCCGGCAATTTCGGCCTGCTGCCCAACGGGGTGTTCTGCATCCGCGACGGGCGCGCCGATGTGTTCGAGACGCTGGATTTCGTGGATCAGACGCCGGACTGTCGCTTTGCCACCCAATCCGGCCCGATGCTGGTGATCGATGGCGAACTGCACCCGCGCTTTTTGCCTGATTCGACCTCGCGCTATATCCGCAACGGTGTTGGCACGAGCGCCGATGGCACGCGGGCCGTTTTTGCGATCTCAGAAGATTATGTCACCTTCCACGAATTCGGCAGCCTGTTCCGCGATGTGCTGGACACTCCGAATGCGCTGTTTCTGGATGGCAATATCTCACGAATGTATGACCGGGCAGGCAATCGCTCGGATCTGGGGTTCTCGTTGGGGCCCATCGTCGGCGTGGTCGAGGATATGCCTGCAAATTGACAGGGCGGGTGTGATCCGCTAACCCGCGCGCCTCAGCAAAAGGCAAGGTGCAAGATGGGACGCAAACGCAAGGGTCGCGACATTTCCGGTTGGCTGGTGGTGGACAAGCCTGCGGGCATGACCTCTACGTCGGTGGTCAATAAGGTGCGTTGGGCGATGGATGCCAAAAAGGCGGGCCATGCGGGCACATTGGACCCCGAAGCAACAGGCGTTCTGGCTGTGGCCTTGGGCGAGGCGACAAAAACCGTTCCCTATATCACCGATGCGCTGAAAGCCTACACCTTCACCGTGCGGCTGGGGCAGGCTACCAATACCGACGATGCGGAGGGCGAAGTGATTGCCCAAAGCGATGCGCGCCCCTCGGATGAGGACATCAAACAGGCGCTGACCCCGTTTTTGGGCGACATCATGCAGGTTCCGCCTAAGTTTTCTGCCGTGAAGATCGACGGCCAGCGCGCTTATAAACTGGCCCGCGATGGTGAGGATGTAGAACTGACCGCCCGACCCCTTTGGGTCGAGGAACTGATCCTTGTCGACCGACCGGACGCAGACCACGTGGTGCTAGAGATGACCTGCGGCAAGGGTGGCTATGTGCGCTCAATCGCTCGCGATCTGGGTGAGGCATTGGGATGCCGCGGCCACGTCAAGGAACTGCGCCGCATCTGGTCCGGCCCGTTTGAGGCCGAAGACGGCCTGACCATCGAACAGATCGACGAGATGGCCAAGACCACCGCGCTGGACGCGTATCTGCACCCGCTTGAAACCGGCCTGTCGGACCTGCCCGAGCTGAAATGCACGGTCGAAGGTGCTACGCGTCTGCGCAACGGCAATCCGGGCATGGTACTGGCGTCAGATGTGGAGTACGGCGATGAAGCCTGGGCCTCGCTGGACGGCAAAGCGGTGGCTGTGGGCATCTACAAATCAGGCGAATTGCATCCGAGCCGGGTGTTCGTCGCTTAAGTCCCGTGTTAGGCGGTTGGCATGATCACCCGAACACATACCAAGGGCGACGCGCCCTCGACCGCGGTTTATTCCGATTGCGAAAACTATCGCTATAGCCTGACCCGCGTCTGGGATCCAAAGGGGCAGAAGGCATTGTTTGTGATGCTGAACCCATCGACCGCGACCGAGGTGCAGAATGACCCCACGGTGGAACGTTGCGAACGGCGTGCGCGGGCTTTGGGGTTTGGCGCGTTTCAGGTGACCAACATCTTTGCCTGGCGCGACACCGATCCGCGCAAGATGCGCGCCGCCGCCGAGCCGGTCGGGCCTGCGAATGACAAAGCTATTCTGGACGGCGTGGAATGGGCCGATCAGGTTATCGCCGCGTGGGGCACCCACGGCGCACATCTGGACCGTGGCCCGGCAGTTGAACAGCTATTGAGGGCAACCGGTCAACCCCTGTTCCATCTAGGTCTAACAAAAGACGGCCACCCCAAGCACCCCCTTTACATCGCCTACACTCAGCAGCCTGAGCTGTGGTGATAAAGTATTAACCATTTCAATAGCTTGCCTTTGACCTCACTGTCCCCGGCATGAGACATTCACCCTCGGAGCATTGTGCTATCGGAGGTGTGTCATGTTTCTGGCCGGATTGATCGGACTGGCCGCCATTGGCGGTGCAGCCTACGCGATGAGCGACATGCTGATCGAAGACGAGGACACGTCAGAAGACATTCCCGAAGATGAGCCGCAATCCGAAGCCGAAACCGGGGAATTCCTGGATATCGGCGAAAATGTCGAAGACCCCGTTGTAACCGAAGTCGAACCCCTGTCGACCGGGATCGTCCTTTCCGAATTCGAAGGCGATCTGGTGATAGCTGGAGATGAAGGCCCGGACATCATCACCGGCGGGGACGGTGTGGATCAGATCAACGGCTATGGCGGTGAAGATACGGTCCACGGGGGCAAGGGGGATGACGTCCTGCATGGCGGCGACGGGATGGATACCATCTATGGCGGGCCGGGCAACGATGTCCTGCATGGCGAAGCGGATGATGATCGGCTGTTTGGGGACACGGGCGATGATGCGCTGTTCGGGCATTTCGGCGACGACACTCTGGACGGTGGTGAGGGCGAAGATGAGCTTTATGGCGGTCAGGGAGACGATACTTTGACAGGCGGGGCCGGTGACGACGCGCTACAAGGCGGATTTGGGGATGACGTCCTGACCGGAGACGCAGGTGAGGATGCAATTTTTGGCGGCGACGGGGACGATTTTGTATTCGGCATCGAAGACGGTGCAGCCGAACAGGATTTCCTGAACGGTGGTGCCGGAAATGACACCCTTGTTGCAGGCAGCGGCGACGTTGTGACCGGCGGTCAGGGGGCCGATGACATCGTCGTGGGACAAGGTGAAGACGATATCACTGTCATGGGGTTCCAGCCGGGTGAGGATAAGTTGCTTGTCACCTGGGAGGACGAAGCCGAGCCTGAAATTACCGTTGAACCTGACGCGGAAGACTCCAATCTTACGCGGGTGATCATCGACGGTCAGGAAGTGGCGCAGGTTTATGGTGCCGAAGGGATGACGGCAGCCGATATCCAACTGATCACCGAAGCCCAACTGGAACAGTATGGGCAGATGGTCTGAGCCCGCAGATTCCCTTTGCCATTTGCCCAAAATGCGCCTATACGCGCCCATCCGCATCGGAATCGGTGCGGTTTTCTCCATGGGCCTGTGCTGGACGACATCCCGGCCTGCGCCATTAACTCTAACCTTTGAAGGAGACCCCGATGTCGATCACTGCCGCTGAAAAAGCACGCGTCATGCAAGAATTCGCAACCAAAGAAGGCGACACCGGTTCGCCTGAAGTACAGGTTGCCATCCTGACCTCGCGCATCAACACACTGACCGAGCACTTCAAGACCCACAAAAAAGACAACCACGGTCGTCGAGGTCTGCTGAAAATGGTTGCTCAGCGCCGTAAGCTGCTGGACTACCTGAAGGGCAAAGAAGAAGCGCGTTACCAGGACCTGATCAAAAAGCTGGGCATCCGCCGCTAAGTTCGGATCGCATCGCTTTAAGATTTCAAATGCCCGCCACTTTGGCGGGCGTTTTTTTGCGCGGGTCAATCAGTTAGGATTCAGGTGCGCTCAATCAGGATGGTCGCGCTCATATTCCATGCGTGCGCTTTTGACC
>NZ_JBXWSB010000216.1:0-3499 GCF_059613205.1 Ruegeria sp. BHSB064 | reverse complement strand
ATATGGCATCACCTTCATCCCAAAACCGCCACCCACATCCGGCGTGGTGACGCGGACATCTTCAGCGTCGAGTTTCAGCTTTTGCGCCAGTTGCGCCTTCATCGCCCAGACGCCTTGCCCGCCGTAGGAAAAATGCAGGCGACCGTCGGTCCAGTCGGCCTGACAGCCGCGCGGCTCAAGCGAGCTGATGATGACCCGGTTGTCCAACACGTTCAGTGACACTGTATGAGCCGCGTCCTGAAACGCAGCATCGGTCGCGGCTTCGTCACCCAATCCCCAGTCAAAGGCCCGGTTGTCGGGGGCTTCTGGGTGAAGGGCCTCGCCACCCGCCTTAACGTCCAGCTTGGCAGGACGCTCTTCCGTATCCATCCAGATCAACTCGACCGCGTCCTGCGCCTGTGCCAGCGTATCTGCGATAATAACCGCCACCGGCTCGCCGACGAAGCGCACACGATCCTTGGCCAGCATGTGCCGATCCGGAGCCGCCGCCTTGGACCCATCGCGGTTTTGTAAAACGGCGGCGTTGAGAACCGTGTCGATGCCCGCAGCTGCCAAGTCCTCCAGCGTCATCACCAGGCGCACGCCCTCGGCAGAACGCGCATCCTCAAGATTTATACTTGTAATATTTCCATGGGCCACCGGGCTACGGAAGAAGGCGGCAAACAGCGCTTTCTCGGGCACCACGTCGTCCATGTACCGCCCCTGCCCGGTCAGGAACCGCTGATCCTCGGTCCGCTTTACGGGCTGGCTCTTGCCAAATTTTTCCATGGGCGATCCTCCTGTCGGGTCTTGAGGCGAGCCTAGCCCGTGCTTGGACGATGTCCAGCATGACTCATGGAAATTCGTTTGCCGCTACAGCATGTTGGGGTTAGCTTTGGTCATGAATTGGTCCCATGACACTGTTTTTCCCTACGCTGCCCCGCTAACCACCGGTCAGACGGTAACACATGACATCTACGTCGGTGGGGAAGGTCCACCGATACTGATCCTTCAGGAGTTGCCCGGGATCGGTCCTGAGACTCTGGCGCTGGCGGCAAAGCTGAACGACTCCGGCTTTCGTGTTTATCTTCCGCATCTGTTCGGAACCTACGGCAAGGTCGAGATGGCTAAAAACACCGCTCGGCTGTTTTGCGTTCGGAAAGAGTTCAACATCTTCGCCAGAGGCAAACAAAGCCCTATCGCAGGATGGATGCGCGCCCTGACCCACGAGATCAAACAGCGCGAAGGCAGCGCCGGTGTGGGTGTCATCGGTATGTGCCTGACAGGCAGTTTTGCTCTGACCCTGATGGCCGAAGACGCCGTTGTCGGCGGGGTCGCCAGTCAACCTGCATTGCCAGTTTTAGGTGGCAAGCATCTGCACATGAGCGCGCAGGATATCGGCGCAGCTTCAGCGGGTATGGCCGCGAAAGGCAGCGGACTGGCAATGCGATATTCCGAGGACAAGCTGGCCCCGAAAAAACTAATGCAAGCGCTTGAAAGGGCATTCGGCGACCTGTTGGAAACAGTGGAATATCCCGGCAAGGATCACTCGCTGCTGACGCTGGATTTCCACGATCCCGCCTATCAGCGCGTGGACGCCTATTTCAAAGCCCGCTTTGGCATAAGCTAAGCGCACAGGGCCTTCCCCTTCCTGCCTCCATTCGCTATTGCAGACGCTGACCCGAATTTGTTGACGCAGGACGCACCCCATGGCGATGGAAAAGACATTCAACGCGGCCGAGGCCGAGGCCCGCATCTATGAAGCCTGGGAGCAGGCCGGAGCCTTCAAGGCAGGCGCGAACAAATCGCGCGACGAAAGCTTTACTATCATGATCCCGCCGCCCAACGTCACGGGCGCGTTGCATGTGGGTCATGCATTCAACAACACCCTGCAAGATATTCTGATCCGTTGGCATCGGATGCGCGGGTTCGACACGCTCTGGCAGCCCGGTCAGGACCACGCGGGCATCGCCACCCAGATGCAGGTAGAGAAGATGCTGGCCAACACGCAACAGCCGGGTCGGCGCGAGTTGGGCCGTGAGAAATTCCTGGAGAAAGTCTGGGAGTGGAAAGGCGAATATGGCGGTACGATTATCGAGCAGCTAAAGCGTCTGGGGTCATCGTGCGACTGGTCGCGGAACGCCTTCACCATGGCCGGTGCGGCGGGTGATCCACGCACGGGGCATGAGAACTCGGCCAATTTCCATGACGCCGTCATTAAGGTCTTCGTCGATATGTACGAAAAGGGCCTGATCTATCGCGGCAAGCGTCTGGTCAACTGGGACCCGCATTTCGAGACCGCAATCTCGGACCTTGAGGTCGAGAATATTGAGGTCGCCGGGCATATGTGGCACTTCAAATACCCATTGGCCGGTGGTGAGACATATGAGTATTTGGAAAAAGATGAAGATGGGAATGTGATCTTCCGCGAGGAGCGGGATTATATTTCAATTGCAACCACACGCCCCGAAACCATGCTGGGCGACGGCGCGGTTGCGGTTCATCCGTCGGATGAGCGCTATGCGCCAATCGTGGGCAAGCTCTGCGAAATCCCGGTTGGTCCGAAAGAGCATCGTCGTCAGATTCCGATCATCACCGATGACTACCCCGATCCGGATTTCGGCTCGGGCGCGGTGAAGATCACCGGCGCGCATGACTTCAACGACAACATGGTCGCCAAGCGCGGCGGCATTCCAATGTACCGCCTGATGGACACCAAAGGCTCGATGCGAGCCGATGGCGCGCCTTACGCCGACGAAGCCGACAAGGCGCAGGAATACGCGCGCGGCAAAGCATTCACCGAAAACGAGATCGATGCGATCAACCTGATCCCCGATCACCTGCGCGGCCTCGACCGGTTCGAGGCACGCGCGAAGGTCGTCGAAGAGATTACCGCTGACGGTCTGGCTGTCATGACCCGCGCGGATGATCCGCGTTTGGGTTCGACCGCTTTGAAACCGGATCATGAGGGCGCGGACAAGCTGGTCCCGCTGGTCGAAAGCAAACCGATCATGCAGCCCTTCGGCGACCGCTCCAAAGTCGTCATCGAGCCAATGTTCACCGACCAGTGGTTCGTCGACGCCGCCAAGGTTGTCGGCCCTGCGCTGGATGCGGTCAAGGATGGCACGGTCAAGATCATCCCCGAGTCGGGTGAGAAGACTTATTACCACTGGCTGGAAAACATCGAGCCCTGGTGCATCTCGCGCCAGCTGTGGTGGGGACATCAGATTCCGGTTTGGTATGGCCTCGATCTCTCGGCTGAGAACTTCGAGGACGACGAAAACGATGGTGACCTTGATCTGGTCGAACTGGGCCGTTTACTGAACGAAGGCGGCATACTGCACCGTGGTAACGTCATGGAGTGCGCAGCGAACCTGAAAGCCGTTACCGAGAAGTTCCTGGATGACAATGCCAACATTCCAAGTCCATTGAGCCACGCGACGGTTATCGAAGTCGCTGACAAGCAGGAAGCCATCCATCAATTTGCGGAAAGCCTGGCTCAATATGCAGTCGAACAGGA
>NZ_JBXWSB010000215.1:0-3651 GCF_059613205.1 Ruegeria sp. BHSB064 | reverse complement strand
TTAACGTCTTCACCTCGTCAGGCTCATAACATGAAAGTCCTAGGTTCAAATCCTCTCCCCGCAACCAACCCCCAAACAGAACGGTCAATCCACAAACAGTCCTCAAGACTGGTAAAGGAAAAATCAAACTACGCAAAATTGGTCGGACTGTAGCGAGCGCAACATCGTTTGATTATGTAGCAAGCGTTAAACGCTCAAATGACCGGATATTGTGTCGGGTCTATCCCGTGACGTTTGCAGACCACATCAATGTAGCTTCCTTCAGGTGGTAAGCCACCGTAATGCGCCTTCATGTTACTTCTGGTTTCGCCCTGGAAATGATGGAACCGAACCCAATCGGGCTCATAGTCGTCCAGACCGCGTTCGGGATCCAAAAAACCGCGGCGCGGAAAATACAAGTGCCAGTGTTGACCGCGACTGATCTCACCTGTCGCGCTTAGAGCCCAGCGGGTAACACTGGGGCCGGTTGTCGTCCAGGGCAGGTCGTACAGCGTAAAGCGATCTCCCGCCTGGTATCGGTCAACCAGCTTCTGTGTGCGTTCTGGTCCGAGCCAAAATGGAAATGGCACATCAGATTCCAAGAAGTTGATGATGAGTTTCAGGGCCAGTGAGCCCTTTGGAAGACGCAGAACGCAATTGTTCATGGAGTTGTTGCGCCTAATCAACCCGAACAGATAATCGGACTTCACGTGCAGCGGGTTTACGCAATAGATGTCAAGATCGACCCAGACGTAGTCGGTTTTTTGCATTAGATAGATCCGGAACACATCCGAATACACCGCGGCACGTTTACGTGATGCGTCAAGCTGGTCGATCTTGCCCACGCTATAGATTTCGCGGGCGTCATGAACGATGACCCCGTCGGGGACATCAATGTTCAAATCCAGGACATAGAGATGATATGTGTAGCCATGGTCGAGAAAGGACTGAATACAGACCCGCTCCACGCAAGAGAGCGGTTGTCCGTACCAAAAACTCGCCACCTCAAAATCCAAAACAACATTCCCTGTGCTACGGCTCAATACAGTGTCTCTACCTAAGCGGTTTGGAGGTCGTCAACGACCGGATGATGCTTCTGGATCGTTGTGTTTTAATGTCCACATGTCGATGGGTTTTGCGGTGAAGTGCCTGAGTGAACCCAGTGGAAGACTATGATCGAAAAGAATCCTAGAAGGCTTCAACAAACTTCTTCTGGGCAAGAAGGATTGACTTAAATTCGGTATACCTTTGCCGCATCTCACATCTGTGCGACCCATGTGGATCCTGCCCCACGAGTATCTGAATTATTCGAAAAAGAAAATTCCAGCCCAGATGGCTGTGCCTCGTTAGAGTTGTACGAAGCTATCTATCAACGGTGAAAAGCTTTGCCGCGCGTGGCTTTAACTTCGTGGTGCCAATAGGTTGATGGCGGAGACGAAGGGATTCGAACCCTCGAGACGGTTTCCCGCCTACTCCCTTAGCAGGGGAGCGCCTTCGACCACTCGGCCACGTCTCCGCCGACGGGTATATCCTTGCAAACGCCGGAAATACAAGGCCATTTGTCGACGGTTTGTCAGATTTCTTGAATTTTCCGGAAATCCTTGAAATCGCTTGGATTCGTATGGCGAACAGTGAATTTCGGTGCACTTCGCACGTTGGTTTGCAGCCCACGCATAGCCAAGGCGCGCTCAAATTCGCGCTCTAGGCATGGCCGGGCAACCTGAGACTCACGAAACCTGCGGATTACAACCTATGTCAACCGAACCGGTTCAACGGGGCCATTCGGGTTCTGCCGCGTAGATGCCAAGTTGGTGGCGACGGCGGTGGAAACGCTCGACCCGTTCGACGATCTCATCGCTGGAAACGGCGATCACAAAGGACAGCAGGGTTTCAAGCAACGCTATGGTTGAAACGGAGGACGGGAAGAATTGGGGCGTATCTGCAGATACAACGAACCCGTGATGTGCGTTCAGGATAACGGGGCTGGCCGGGCTGTCTGATATCCCCACGACTGTCAGGCCCTGTTGCCGCGCCAGTTTGATCGCCTCGATCACTTCGGTGCGGTAGGGGTGACAGGTGATTGCGATCAACACATCCTGTTCGTCAGCCCATGCCAGATCATCGACCGGCGTGGATCCGGGGCGTGGGATGGCGTGGAACTGTTTCATTCCGGTAGAGGCCAGGTAGGTGAAGTTGCGCGCGTTTGAGTTGTTTACGCCCACGCCCAAAGTGAAAATCTGCCGACAATTCCAGATGTCTTCCGCAGCCGATTTCAAGCGCTCAGCGTCAATACCTGCAAAGGTTTCTTCGATGTTCCGTATCGCTGCACCGATCATGTCGGCATAGAGCGTACCCAGCTCTCCGGACTTACCGATGTCTTGCAGCCAACGGGCGCGGTCCGGAAACGAGATTTGACCCTTACGGATGGCGTCGCGAAACGGCTCGCGGAAATCGTCATACCCGTCAAAGCCAACCTGCCGGGCCATACGCACAAAGGTGTTGGGTTTAACCTTTGCTGCCTCGGCAATTTCGCGCACGGTCGAAACCCCAACATCCGTTGGGTTTTCCAAAACATACCGTGCGGCCTTTTGCGCTTCGGGGGTGAGGGCGTCCCACTCTTCAGTCAGGCGGTTCAGAACTGTTTGGGATACGTTTGTGTCATTCATGGTTGACGATGGTACAAATGTGAAATTAGCGTGTCGAGCAGAAACGAGACTCGCGATGAGGAACGATCATGTCCGCGAACGAATTGCCACCACGCGCGCATGCGATGATCGCAGACTATGACTAATTTGCCATGAACGTGAAGCGGATTGAGCACGGACGCAACCATGCTTGCGATTTACGCATCAAGGCGGCCAATGCACCGCGCATTCCGCGCGCTGGCAGAACGTTTCTGATTGGGGGCATGGCACTGACAATTATGCCCCGCACTGACGCAACAGTGGAGACCGCTCAATGAGCTTGCCTGAAACAATGAAAGCTATGGTCACAATGGGCCATGGTGGCCTGGAACAGATGGTTCTGCACGACAACTGGCCGCGTCCTGAACCAGTGATTGGGGAAGTGTTGATAAAGGTCGCGGCCTGTGGGCTAAACAATACCGACGTCAACACGCGCTCTGGCTGGTATTCAAAGACCGTGACCGACGCAACAACCGGCGGCGCGTTTGAAGAGGTTGGTGAAGACGACCCGACCTGGGGCGGTAATCCGATCACCTTCCCACGGATTCAAGGGGCTGACATTTGCGGGCGCATTGTGGCTGTGGGTGAAGGGGTTGACCCCCGGCGCATAGGTGAGCGTGTCATTACCGATGGCTGGTTACGCGATCCAAACGATCCCGAAAATATGGATAAAACCGGCTATTATGGTTCAGAACGAGATGGCGGGTTCGCGGAATACGCGACGACGCTTGCAGTGAATGCCGTGCCGATCACGTCAGATCTGTCGGACGCTGAACTGGCCACCTTTTCATGTTCCTATTCCACAGCCGAAGGCATGCTGACCCGCGCTAACGTAACCGACCGGGACACGGTTCTTGTGCCCGGAGCATCGGGCGGCGTTGGCGGTGCCCTTGTCCAGCTGGCGAAACGACGTGGCGCGCGTGTCATCGCGATGGCCTCCGAGGCCAAACACGCAGATGTTGCCGAGCTGGGTCCGGATGTCATTCTA
>NZ_JBXWSB010000214.1:0-3772 GCF_059613205.1 Ruegeria sp. BHSB064 | reverse complement strand
ATGATGGACAGCTTTATCATCTTCATGTTGATACTTTTGCCTTTTTCCATGCCCGGTGACGCGATATTCACCCTGTTCGGATTTCCGGCCAGTTGGCAGGGGCTGTGGAAAGCCATTGAGATTGCACTGACAGCCAACGCCGTGGTCCTGACCCTGATGGTTCTGGTCGGCACGTTGGAACCTGTCACTCTGGGTCATGCTTTGCACAAACTGCGCTGCCCAGATGCTCTTGTGCATTTGCTGATGTTCACCATCAGATATATCGAAGTCTTGCGCGAAGAATATCTGCGCCTTCGCGGGGCTATGAAAGTCCGTGGTTTCCGCTCGGGCACCAACTGGCACACGTATCGCAGCTTTGGCTATCTGGTGGGCATGATGCTGGTGCGTGCCATCGAACGGTCAGAACGCATACTGGGCGCCATGAAATGTCGCGGGTTTTCTGGGCGTCTTCTTTTGCTGCAAGATTTTCATCTGACCCGGCGCGACAGCTTGTTCGCTGTGACACTGGGTTCGATCTGCCTCGGTCTTCTTTGTCTGGATTTCCTATGACGATCCTTAAACTCGAAGATATCCATTTCGCCTATCCCGGCCAGGCATCCGTGCTGGACGGTGCATCGCTTTCACTTGATCCGGGACAACGCCTGTCAATTGCCGGGCCCAATGGCGCGGGAAAATCCACGCTGTTTCGCATTGCCCTTGGGTTGCAGAAACCGACCGCAGGACGCGTGATCGCCCTTGGCAAGGACCGACGGGCCGAAGCGGATTTCTACGAGGTGCGCCGCGAGATCGGGCTTGTGTTTCAAGACCCCGACGACCAACTGTTTTGCCCTACCGTCGCAGAAGACATCGCGTTTGGGCCGCTCAATCTGGGCCGCAGCAAGGCCGAGGCGCTTGCTATCGTTGACAAGGTTCTGTCCGATCTGGACTTGATGCACCTGCGGGACCGCATCACGCATAAGTTGTCCGGGGGCGAAAAGCGGCTTGTGACCCTTGCCACCGTGTTGGCGATGGAGCCGCAGGCGCTGCTATTGGACGAACCGACCAATGCGCTCGACACCAAGAACGAGGCCCGTCTGCTGGAAATTTTACAGGGCTTGCCTCAGGCGATTTTGCTGGTCAGCCATGCCCCATCCTTCCGTCAGGCATTGGCGCCGGACACGCTTGAGCTGAGAAATGGAAAGCTGGTTTCGGCTGGGTTTTGACCCGCAAGACACCAGTTTCCACCCTTCATCACTATGCACCTGGATCCGGCTGATCGGCACGTCTTCCGGCCACGGCCCACAACATTTGAAGCGGTTCGCCAGACCAAAGCTCAGGCCTGAACTGCAACATCGGCGGATACCGTTTCAGCTTCGATGGCATTGTCCAGTGCCTTGCGGAACAGTTTAGCGCCTTTGTCCAAGCCAAGATCGATATGAGGTGTCTTGGCGTGCTTCATGCCAAGATGCACCTGCTCCAACACCTCTTTGTCCTCAAGAAAGGCCATACGCGCGCCGTCATTCATGAACTTCGAGACTTCAGCATTGTCTGGATCCGTATTGCGATGCTGGAACCAGAAATAGCGGGTTCGGTCTTCGTCTATCGGCGTCATGAAATTGTACGAGATATTGACATAGGTCTCATCAACATGGGGTTTTCCATAGCCGCCGGTTCCAACGGGCGTGTAAACGGATTTGTTCAGTGCGATTGCAGGCAGGCACATCTCGTAATGCTGCAGCCGGTCACAGTCACCCTCGAACGCAACCAGATTTGCGTAATACGGTGAGGGTGGCTTGTTTTCTATCCAGCGTGATACGATGACACCGCGATCGGTTTTCTCAACATTCAACGGCTCTTCATCCGTACCAGCGCCCGCAAAAGACGTCACATGGACCCAGGCCACGTGGCTGGGGTCCAGTAGATTGTCGCAGACCCACAAGTAGTGGCAGTCGATATCCATCACACCACCATCGGTTTTGCCCCAGCTTGGGTCATCAAAGTTCTCAATCGGAAAGATCTTGTCCGGATCGGCAAGGGCGGGATCGCCCATCCAGATCCAAAGGTACCTGTACCGATCCACCACCGGATAGGATTTTACAACCGCCCGGCGTGGGGTCATTCCGCGCTGTGTTGGGCTGTCGGTACATTTGCCTGAGCAATCGAATTTCAAGCCGTGATAACCGCATTCGACGACATCGCCGATCAGGTTACCCATTGAAAGTGGAAGTTTACGGTGGGGACAGGCATCCTCCAGCGCGACCGGAGTACCGTCCTGCTGTCGATAAAGCACGATGTTTTCACCCAGAAACGTCTCGGCTTTCAGTTCGCGCCCGACGTCCTTGCTCCAGGCCGCGACATACCAACAGTTTCTCAGAAACATTCAGCTCTCCAATGCGTACGGTGGTTTTTATCATTATGAGCAGCCGAACGCTCATATGCCATGCCAGAGTTTTAATGACTTATATAAGCTTGGCTAATTTCAAAAAGACGCAGACTGCGGGATTTCGGGTTGTGTGGCGACTTCAGAGTGAATCCATGTCAGGAACTCGGAAACTTTGGCGCTGTCCTTGGTTTCATGCGGTCGCACCAGCCAATAAGACAGTGGTGATTGGGTCATTTCTTTGAAGGGCCGGACCAAACGGCCGTCACTCATCATATCAATCACCAACGGTTCCCGTCCCAGTGCCACCCCCAAGCCTTCGATCGCCGCCTGAACAACCATGTTCGACTGTCCTAATCGGCGTGTTCGCAGCGCGGTTGGCAAAGTCAGGCCACAGCGCCGCGCCCAGAATTCCCATGTGGGACTGGCCGCGCCATGATGCAGATTCTCATCTACCAGCATTGTGTGCCGGGCAAGGTCTTCAACGTTTCGCAGATCGGGCAACAGCGACGGCGCGCATACCGGGAACAATTGCTCATTCATGAGCAAATCGACTTGATAGCCCGGATAATCGCCCAATCCGTACCGAATTCCGATATCGGCGTCCGCACCCGAAAATGGAAATTGCCCGGTGTCAGTTGCGATCGAAATCGACAGGTCCGGGTGGGCGATATCAAAGCGCAAAAGGCGTGGAAACAACCAGTTGAAGGCAAAACCCGGCAGGCATGAAATCACAATTGTCCTGTCCGAACGGGTTTTGTCCCTGAGTTGCGCGCACACATCCGAGATGCGCCCCAACCCTTCTGAGATCGCAAGCGCCAGCAACTCCCCCTCGCGGGTCGGGCGTGACTGGCGCGCGCCCCGCACCAGCAGCTCGCGCCCCAGCCACTCTTCAAGGCTGCGCACATGTTGGCTGACCGCACTTTGGCTGACACCCAGTTCCGTTGCAGCTGGCGAAAACCCCGAATGGCGGACAACGGCCTCGAACGCTCTTAGTGCGGAATAGGGCAAGTTCAAGATCATATTAGTAACTCTAATGCCACTCATAATCACTTTCAAATAGATTGGTGACAACGCTCGCTGGTAATCTGTACGAACCCGAACCCTCAGGAGACGCGAATGTCGGATATTACGCCCGAGCGCGGCGCGCGAAACCTTTTGACAAACTGTGCGCAAGCGGCCGCCGGAGACCGGTTGCTGATCGCTTACGAGCCGCCAGAGTTTGGGTATTTCGATGCGGACAGTGTGAAAATTGTTTCCGGGGTGGCCCGCTCCATGGGCTTGTTCGTGGATACGGTTGATGTGGGATTCAACCCTGACAAACCGCATTTGTCCCCGGATCTGCTGGCCCGGTTCGAGACTGCCGACATCATCCTGTTTTTGGCGCGCCTTGGGGATCAGTTGCGCTTTTCG
>NZ_JBXWSB010000213.1:0-4006 GCF_059613205.1 Ruegeria sp. BHSB064 | reverse complement strand
GCGCGATGTCTGCCACGGCCACCAAGTCATCGCAGGCCCCAACGCCGGTTCCACCTGTGATCGCAATGATACCAGCGGGGAGATGCCCGGCGGCCAGATCGCGTTGAATAGCAGCCTCAAGCGCAGAGGCATCAATTGAAAAGCTGGTCCCCTGCGTGGGTAGCTTGATCAGATTGTCCTGTCCAATCCCCGCGACCCAGCAAGCCCTGTCGATGGACGAATGCACTTGATCCGAGCAATAGATCCGAAGTGCACCCTTGGCGTTCAGACCTTCGCGGTTGCCGGTAAAGCCCGTGGCCCGTTCCCGCATCGTCAGAACCGCCGACAATGTGGCGGACGAGGCGCTGTCCTGAATAACCCCGGTCATACCTTCGGGCAGTCCAAGGGCCTGACGCAACCAGTCGACCATGACGCCTTCGACCTCGGTCGCGGCTGGCGAGGTTTGCCACAACATACATTGCGCAGCAATTGTCGTGACGAGCATCTCAGCCAGCATCGACGGGGGCGCGGCGTTGGCCGGAAAATAGGCAAAGAAGCGTGGGTGCTGCCAATGGGTCATGCCCGGCATCACGATCCGTTCGAAATCGGCCATGATGGCATCCATCGGCTCCCCCGCCTCGGGTGGGGTTGCCACTAGCTGGGCTGCAATTTCACCTGGTGCGGTCTGCGCGCGCACGGGGCGTTCCGCAAGTGTCTTATGGTAGTCTGCCGCCCATTTTGAAATGTGCTGGCCCCAATGCGAAAACGTGTCCCAATCCATGCATTAGCCTTTTGTTGTCGCAGAAAACTCAACCCGCTCGCCCCGCGAGATACGCGGTCATAACAAACCGATATGTTTCAATCTAATGAGGCAATCCCCGATGCCCTATGTCAGACCGAAAAGCTGACATTTGCCTGACCCGTGCCAGAGCTGCCAAAGTATGGGGTGTAAATGTCAATCTTGCCCTTGTAGCTGCCCCATCCCAGCGCACCAAACAACAAGGCGGTGTCGTTCATGGCGCACTCTCCGGTGCATTTCTTGGCGTAGTCGGGCAACATTTCAAGGAACTCTTCAAACCGGCCCTCTTCCCAAAGTTCCAGCACGCGCATGTCCATCTGTCGGTTGAATTCACCATTCACCGCGTTCAGCCCTTCGACCGAGCGTTCATTCGGCGTGAAATCATGACTCAGAGACCCTGATGCCAAAACAGACACATTGCGGTCAGAACGCCGGATGCCTTCGGCAATGGCCTCACCCCAGACCCGGTTTTCCGCAATTGAAGAGAATTGATTGACCGCCACGGGCAAGACCCGCGCGTTCACCCCTTCGTTGATGAAATGCATGGGCAGCAGAGTGCCGTATTCCATGCCCATATCCGGGTGCGAATGGCCCAGCGCCCGCTCTCCACGCTCGCGCAGAACGTCAAGGATCGTTTCTCCAAGCTCATGGTCGCCACGGTAGTCGAACTCCATATCTGCCAACATATGCGGCAGTTCATGGCTGATGAAACGCCCCTTATGGTGTTCTTTGGTGTTCAGGTGAAATCCCTGATTGGTGATCCAATGGGTATCGAACACGATGAACGTCTCGACCTCGCGGTCTATCGCGTCCTGACGCAGGCGGGCATACCCATCAATCGCAGATTGCCGGATACCTTTGTATTTCGGCATGGTATGGGACATCCAGATGCTGGGCACATGTGTGATCTTTGCAGCCTGTACAATCTTTCCCATGGCGGTTCCTCCTGATGCGTGCTGGTGGCCCCGTTTCGGGATCACCTGAGGGGTTTACTTCCCCAATTGCATGATCTTGTGCTGGCCGGTGGCAAAACCGATGTGCTTTTGTTCCATATAGAACTCAAAGCTCCAATCCCCGCCGTCCCGTCCAATGCCGGACGCTTTGACCCCACCAAACGGTGTGGGCAGGTGACGCACGTTTTCCGAGTTTACCCAGATCATCCCAGCCTCCAGCTTGTCTGTAAAGCGCAAGGCGCGGGTCAGGTCGTTGGTCCAGACATAGCCTGTCAGGCCATAAGGCGTGTCGTTTGCGATCTGAAGCGCCTCGTCCTCGGTCTCAAAGGGGATCGAGGTCAGAACAGGGCCAAAGATTTCCTCGCGTGCGATGCGCATCTGGTTGGTGGCGTTGGTGAACAAAGTCGGGCGTACAAAGTAGCCTTTGTCCCCCACCTTGACCCCACCGGCGGCGATGGTTGCACCATCCTGTTTGGCAATGTCGAAATAACTGGTGACCTTGTTGTAATGCTCCTCGGTCACAAGCGGGCCAATCTCGGTCGCGGGGTCCAGCGGGTGGCCCACCTTGATGTTGTTCACACGTTCGACAAGCTTCGCCTCGAACTCTTCCTTGATCGTATCCTGCACCAACAAACGCGAAGATGAGGTACAGCGCTCGCCGTTGATCGAATAGATCATGAAGATCACCGCATCCAGGGCGCGGTCCAGATCTGCGTCATCGAACACGATCACAGGGTTTTTTCCACCCAGCTCCAGATGGTTGCGCTTGTGCGTGTCTGCACCCTGTTTGACGATCATGCTTCCAGTGCGGCTTTCGCCAACAAAAGCAATCGCTTTGATCAGCTCGTGTTCACAAAGGGCTTTGCCAGCATCGGGACCAAAGCCATTGACGGTGTTCAGCACCCCTTTGGGCAGTCCGGCCTCTTCGGCAATCTCCACCAGCAGGCGGGCCGTCAGCGGAGAATCCTCTGCGGGCTTATGAACCACCGTGCAGCCTGCAGCCAGAGCAGGTGCGATTTTCCATGTCGACAGCATGAACGGAGTGTTCCATGGAGTAATCACGCCAACCGGTCCAATT
The DNA here is from genome assembly GCF_059613205.1 of Ruegeria sp. BHSB064. Lineage (NCBI taxonomy): Bacteria > Pseudomonadati > Pseudomonadota > Alphaproteobacteria > Rhodobacterales > Roseobacteraceae > Ruegeria > Ruegeria sp. BHSB064. Next base: position 1,197 of record NZ_JBXWSB010000213.1, on the reverse strand, counting down.
GGAACGCGCGTAGTGACGTTCATCAGCGTCGGGGATTTCAGGTGTTGCCCGTCGCGCGCCTGAACCACTTGGTCGGCAAAATACCGAAAATTCTCAGCCCCCCGCAACGCGGCTTTGGACATGAAGCGCAGCGTCTGGCCCGTGTCCCAGCATTCACACAGCGCGATTTCCTCGGCTCGGGCTTCGATGGCATCTGCAACACGCAACAAGATGCGGCGCCGTTCGGTGGCAGGCATGTCCCGCCATTCAGCAAAGGCCGCATGGGCGGCCTTGGCGGCCGCGTCGATGTCAGCTGCGGTGCCATGAGCAACATCGCAGATCACAGATTTGTCGACTGGCGAAGTGGATTGGAACACTCCCGCAGACCCGTCCCGATCCTCACCGGCAATACGATTGCGGATGCCGGTTTCTCTGAACCGGGCCAGAAAGCCTGTCAGTTTTTCGATGTTCGTATCCAGCGCACTCATGTTTCAGGTCTCCTGCGTGGTCGCGTTCAGATGGTCGCGGATCGTGCCTGTCTTGGGCGAGAGCTCGGGGTCGATGTCACGCATCTCAAGCGACAAAGCGATGGAATGTTGCGAAAGGGCGGGTGCCAAATAGGCTTTGACCGCATCAAATACGCGTTGTGTCGCGTCTAACTTTACGTCTTTTGCGCGCCCAGCACGCAGCCGGATCGAGATATCGACAAACCCGTGCGTCGGATCGCCATCCGCAATGGCATAATGGTCCACCCGAGTCGCTCGCACGCGAATGCCCGGCATCGGAAAGGTGTCGATCCCGGCAGCTGTTGCCCTTATGCATTCGCACAGGCCACCCATGTCGATCTTGTCGTCCAGGTTTCCCGAATATTCGACGTGGAAATGCGGCATGATTCCTCCTCTAATACTTAACATGTTTAGTTTTTGCTGTATGTCTTGTCAAGAGATTGCTTTGTTAACCTTTGCAATTTCCGCAACACCATTCTAGAAGGCCGCATGACCATTCAAAGCCACACCAAAAGCACCGCCCGGTCCCTTCCTATTGCTCTGCTGCGTGCCCGTGAAACCGTCATGGCTCCGATCAGGGACATGCTGCAAGGCATCCAGATAACCGAGCAGAAATGGCGGATCCTGCGTGTGCTGGATGAGCTTGGCGAAGTGGAGCAAAGCACCATTGCCAACGAAGCCTGCCTGCTGCTTCCAAGTGTGACCCGCATCC
>NZ_JBXWSB010000212.1:0-4058 GCF_059613205.1 Ruegeria sp. BHSB064 | reverse complement strand
CAAACGGCGCGCCGGTTGCCGCATTGGCACAGGATGTGCAGACGGCCCTCGCCCGGTACCCGACTTTTGATCACGTGGTCGAACTGATCCGTGCCAACCGTGACGTAAAACTGCTGGTCGAAGTGGAAAACGGCGTGCGGCTTGTGTCTTACCAACCCGGTCGGATTGAATTCACCCCCGCCCCGCAGGCTCCGACAGATCTTGCACCACGCCTGGGTTCGGCCCTGCAACGCTGGACCGGCAATAGGTGGGCTGTTTCGATTGTCTCGAACGGCGACGCCGCAACAATTGCAGAAATTCGGGACAAGGCAGAACTGGCTTTGAAAGCCGAAGCCGAACAACACCCACTGATTCAGGCTGTTCTGGCGCAATTTCCCAAAGCCAGGATCACAAAGATCGAGACGCCGGAACAGCGGGCTGCTCAGGTCGAAACAGAGGCGCTGCCCGAAGTCGAAGACGAATGGGACCCTTTCGAGGAAGATTAAGCGGGTGATGCACCCACAGAGGTTACGGTGATCACCCCGTTCCAACACCTGAGTCTCAGCAAAGAACGTGCGGCAAACCCGATCCTTGCCTTCACATAACGCACAGACTTCCGCTGCGCGACAACGAGAAACGTCTTTCCAAAGACCTCACCGTCAGACCCGAGAACCCTTGTGCCACGCGGCTGCGGCCCGTATTTAGAACCCAAGCAGAGATACAGGAGAACACTATGCTGAAAGGACTCGGCGGGCTTGGCGGTCTGGGCGACATGGCCAAGATGATGAAATCCGCGCAGGACCTGCAAACCAAGATGACCGAAATGCAGGAAGAGCTGAACAACATGATGGTTGTCGGTGAATCCGGGGCTGGCCTGGTCAAGGCAACCGCAACCGCCAAAGGCGAACTGAAAGGTTTGGATATTGACCCGTCGATCTTCAACGGTGACGACAAGGAAGTGGTCGAAGACCTGATCCTGGCGGCCATCAAAGATGCGCAGACCAAAGCCGCTGAACGTTCGCAGGAAGAAATGGCCAAACTGACCGAAAGCATGGGCTTGCCCGCAGACATCAAGCTGCCGTTCTGAGCTTCATCTTTTTCAAAATACTCCCGCCGGAGGCTCCCTCCGGCGCAAGACAAGGCAGGCCATGAGTTCGAACAGCGACATCGACAACCTGATCGACCTGATGGCCAAACTGCCCGGCCTCGGCCCGCGTTCGGCCCGTCGCGCCGTGCTGCACCTGATCCGAAAACGCGCTTTGCTGCTGACACCCTTGTCTGACGCCATGCAGCAAGTCGCCGTGACCGCCCGCGAATGCCTGAACTGCGGCAACGTGGGCACCACCGATATCTGTGACATCTGCAATTCCGAAGACCGCGCAACCGGAGAGCTCTGCGTGGTCGAAGACGTGGCCGACCTCTGGGCGATGGAGCGCGCGGGCGTCTTCAAAGGCCGATATCACGTTCTGGGCGGCACGCTGTCGGCGCTGGACGGTGTTGGCCCGGACGAATTGCGCATCCCCCGCCTCAAGGACCGAGTAGTGGCCGAAGGGGTTTCCGAGATCATCCTCGCGCTGAACGCCACCGTCGATGGCCAGACCACCGCGCATTACATCGCCGATCAGCTGGAGGGGCAGGTCCGACTGACCTCACTGGCGCAGGGCGTGCCGATTGGCGGAGAGCTGGATTATCTGGATGACGGCACAATTACTGCCGCGCTCAGGGCGCGAAAAGAAATATAGCGGGTCGTATTGGACCAGGGCGACAACTGCATTGTCGCCCCAACGCTTATCAAAACATGCTCTCAGGCTTCAGGTGTAGGCACCAGACGAGTAGGTCAGCTCATACGAGTGGCTATAGAGTTCGAATACGATGCCAAAGGGGTCTTCAACATAGACCATGCGGTAAGGCTTTTCTCCGGGATAATAGTGCCGGATCGGCATCCGCTGTTTTCCACCAGCCTGCACAATCTTTTCGACCAGACCTTCAACGTCAGGGTCCTGAATGCAAAAGTGAAACGTTCCATTTCTGCGGAAATCAATGTTGTTTTCGGGCGCGTAGTTCCCGTCAAACTCGAAGAGTTCAATTCCGATCCGGTCCGCTGTCGCGAGATGCGCGATACGCAGTTTCCTCCAGTCCGGGCCGAAAACATCCGTGCACATAACGCCAATGTCCGTGTCATCCTCGACCACGTCCGTGGGCGGCATAATGACATAAAACCCCAAGACCTCGGAATAGAACTTTACGGCTTCGTCCACGTTGGGAACAGACAACCCGATATGTGAAAAGGTCCTTGGAAACCGAGACATAGAATGCTCCTTAATCTGATGAGACGTAAAACTATTGGCCAGCGATCGGTTTTCAAGTTGCTTATCAGACCTTCATAGCGGGGTTCACCCTGGCGCATGGGTCAAGATCCGAAGTCAAAAAACTCGCTAAAAAGCAAAAGGGCCTTTGCCTTGCGTGCGCGCGTAGTAGAATGCCTCAGACTTGATCCCTTTGATTGGAATACGTTATGACCCGCCTTCTCGCCCTCACCTTCGCCACCTTCACTGCAACCGCCGCCCTGTCGCAGGACCTTGTGGACAAAGGCTTTGTCGAAGGCTGGAACATCATGATGGACCCCGCGCTTGGCAACGGCTGTCTGATCCAGACGGTGTATCAGGATCTCTCGGTGGTCCGGCTGGGTTACGACGCCTTGGACAATCGCGGTTATTTCGCAGTTTACAACAAGGCGTGGGGCGACATTAAACAGGGTGAGAGCTATCCAATCCGCTTTGAACTGGACGGCAAAAGCTATGATGCGACAGCGATCGGGTTCAACGAACGGGAAGTACCAGGCGCAACGGTGTTTTTCACCGACAGAAGCTTCGTCAACGCAATCGCTCAGAACAAGACAATGACTGTCTACAATCCGGCTGGTGAGGACGTCATGGCCATCGACCTCAAAGGAACCGCCAAAGCGCTGGACTACGCCCGCGATTGCCAGAACAAAAAGCTTTAACGAATCGGATCGAACAGAGCGTCCTTGGCGGTGCAGTCGCGGATCACGTCGCGGCCACAGGGTACGGGGTCAAGGTCGCGAGACAGGCACAGGCGGACCTCTTCGATATAGCCTTGCTTGCACGTGACGGTGATCATATCGCGCTCCAGTTCCGGATTGGCCTTCAGAAACGCTTCTTCGACCAGTTCGGCGGGCAACTTCACGGATGCGTCCAGCTTGCGAAAGACCTCCGGGCGCGCGACCGCATCATAGGCGCGCCGGGACAGCGCGAAATAGTCGGCTGCCGACAGCCCGGAACAGGTGCCGTGTTTCTTCCACTGGTGCCAGGCCAGGCCCGCACTGCCCTGAATATCTTCCATTTCGCGTGTCATGCGTCGGGTCGGCGGTGCTTCGGGCGTTCTGCAATAAGATGGCCAACCCTGATGGAACTGTGGCCAAAGGCCATGCAGAATCCAGCCATGATCATGCCGCGCATCGCACTGATCGGACCCGCGTGTGTAGCCTTCGCGGGCACACCAGTTGGGCGACCAGCTGAGCGACAGAACATAGTAATCGAACTCTCCGGCCTTTTCGCCTTCGGCCAGCGCAGCAACCGCGCTGAAGACCCACAATACCAGCCCCGAAATACCTTGGCGCATTCGCCTCTTCCCTTCTTGCCGTGCCGCGACTATATAGGCCCCAAGTTCCCCGACAACGGAAACCTGCCCCAAATCCCCGGGGCCGCCGAATTCCGGCGACGGGACAGATGTATGTATAGGAGACGGGCTGATGGCAAAACCGCTTATGGCCAAGGCAACCGCCGTATGGCTGGTGGACAACACCACGATCAGCTTCAAGCAGATCGCGGATTTCGTAGGAATGCACGAGTTGGAAGTGCAGGGCATCGCCGATGGTGATGTCGCTGCTGGCGTTAAGGGCTTTGACCCGATTGCCAACAACCAGCTGACCCAGGACGAGATCGACGCTGCGCAGAACAACCCGCTTCACAAGCTGAAGCTCAAGTTCAATCCTTCGGCCGCTGGCGAAGAAAAACGCCGTGGTCCGCGTTACACCCCGCTGTCCAAGCGTCAGGACC
>NZ_JBXWSB010000211.1:0-4212 GCF_059613205.1 Ruegeria sp. BHSB064 | reverse complement strand
CTGTTTTTCTGCCTCTCACTCGGGGCCCTTGGAAAAACTCAGATCCCGCTGGCTGCAGCGGCAGGTTCGGCGTTAACGACGGTTCTTATCGTTTATGGCGGGTCGATTTCTCCGTTTTCGGATGAGGCGGACGTCAAAAGCATCACGCGCGTTATTCAAGTCGCCAGCGCCGCTTTCTTTGTCATTGCGGCATATGTCGTTGTTGATGAGTTCTGGCCGGAAAGAAAGCAACGCGCAGTTCAGTGACCTTCCGAGGTAAACCGAGTTTGCGAAAAGTCCGGCAATTGCTCAGGCGATATTCGCGCAAACGGAAGGCAAGCGGATGCAGCGCGGGATCTTGCGAAGTTTACTTTAACTTCTGTTCCAAGCGGTACTGCGTCGGCGTTGTGCCGGTTTGCCCTCGAAAAAACCGGGTGAAATGGGACTTGTCCGAATAGCCGAGCGTTAGTCCAATCTCGGCAATTGTCATTTCACCCGCTTTCAGATGTTCTTTGGCGACATCAACGCGCAGCCGCTTGATTTCGCGGGGCAGCGTTGTGCCTTGCTGCTGAAGTGCTCGGGAAAATCGCTCTGGTGGTATACCCAGCAAGCCTGCCACCACCTCTGGCCCTAAATAGGCTTCATCCAACTTGTCGCGCAAGACAGATCGCAATGCGGCAACCACGGTCACTTCTTCCTTTTCCCGAACTGAGGCGACAGGCGCGGTCGATGCGTTTGAAACGTGGTTCAGGAACAGCCATTCCACGGGAAAGCTGATTTGCATCCCGGGATCGGCCCCAAGGCCGACCTCGATCCCTTTGTAGTCGAGTGGCAGGCCATTGATGTATCTGCTTTCCCAACGCACTTGGGAAGGGTCCCAGGAGTTTCCGACAACGGTTTGCAACAGACGGACGTAAATTGCGGCCCCAAAACCTGTGACCTGAATAGGTGGAACCGTTGGTTCCTGTTGTCTCTCAATCCGATAAGTCGCTTTGTCGGCTTCTATGACGAGACTGTGCCGCACAGAGTTGGATTCCTGCGGAACAAGCCCGACGAAACGCGCAAAAAATTCGAACAGCGTAGTTGTCGACTGCAATGCCTGAGCGAATGGAGGCCACCCTTGCAGATCGAATGTTTCCCCTACATTGAGTCCAAGAAATCGGTCGCCTGACAATTCAGAGAAGGCGTTCAACAGACCATAGACCAACTCTGAGTGGACATAGACAGATGGGTCGGACAAGAGTTCAGCTTTCAATCCGACCTGATCCAAAGCTGGTTGTGGATCGATCCCCCGGGTGGTGAGAAACTGCAAAAACGGGGCTGCTAAAGCGAGGCGGATAAAGCCTTCGCTATGCTCTTGAGAGGTTGAATTGAACGGCAAGCTTGTCACCCTTGGTTAGGCCAGCAGTTTTACCCGGTGGCCACTTTAGCCTTCATATTCGAACATCCTAATACAAAAGTGGCAACCGAGCCAAAAGTTTCCACTCTACAGTTAGGGAAACATGAATATGAAGGGAGACCTCATGTCCGGCTCACGAATGTCCTTTTACGCATCTGTGACTATCGCAGCGGTTTTGGCTTTTCCTATGCTTGCCTCGGCTCAGGATCAGGACGAGCCGCAAACATTGTTCACCAACGTCCATGTCTTCGATGGCGTGAATGAGCAGCGTATCGAAAACGCGAGTGTTCTGGTCGAGGGCAATTTGATCAAGGCTGTGTCCACAGACGCGATCGATGCACCCGACGCTGCTGTCATTGACGGCGGTGGGCGCACGCTGACGCCCGGTTTCATCGAACTTCACGCGCACCTTATGCTGATGGGTCCTACGTTGCCGGCGATGGAGGCCAACACGACGTGGGAGGATTTTGCCATTCACGGTGCGCGGATGGCCGAGATGTATCTCATGCAAGGGTTTACCACAGTCAGGGATGCGGGTGGCGCCAATGGCGGGCTGCGAAGGGCCATTGATGCGGGTCAAATAGACGGCCCCCGGTACTATCCTTCTGGGGCATTCATCGGAACACGGGGTGGCCACGCAGACTTCGCAAATTTCACTGCTCCACCGGGCGCTGAGACGAACATGAGCCGCCTGAACCTGGCGCAAGAGATCAGCGGTGTCGATGACGTCTATAAATTCGCGCGCAACAATTTTCGCATGGGTGCAACGCAGTTGAAATTCATGCAATCCGGTGGCGTGGTTTCGGCCTTTGATCCATGGCAATTGCTGGCTGGATCGCCAGAGGAAATAAAAGCAGCCGTGCAAGTCGCAAATGAGTATGGCAGCTACGTAATGGCGCATTCTTACCGAAAAGAAGCAATCCTGAATGCGCTGGATGCAGGCGTGATGTCGATCGAACATGGGTTCTCGTTCGATTGTGAAATCGCTGAGGTCATGAACGAAAAGGGGGCATATATCACGACCAACCTGACGGCCTTCGATCCCGGGTTGCTTGATATTCCTGCGGTGGCAAACGTTCCGTCCAGCCTTGCCAAAGCAAAATCCGCCTCGGCCACATTTGCAGGTTACATCGACAATATGAAGGAATGCCCGGTGAAGCGAGGGTTCCAGACAGACTGTGTAGGGTCGGTTGAAGCGTGCAATATCCAGATTGCCTACGAAAAACACCTGAACAATGAATTTTTCGGCCCGTATACCTCGTTGGTGACGATGACCTCGACAGGTGGTGAGGTGGTCGCTTTGTCAGGTGACTTTATGAACCCGTATACGGCCGGAAAGCTTGGCGTGATCGAAGCAGGGGCTTATGCCGACATCCTTTTGATTGATGGAAATCCGCTCGAAGACTTCTCGGTCGTTGGAACGGGTGATCAGTGGTTTGGTGCGGACCCCAGGCCGGAAAGCCCTGAAACGATCCGCCTGGTTATGAAAGATGGCGTGATATACAAAAACACGCTGGACTGATTGATTCCGCAGCCGGAGGGTGTTCATGCGCAATTGGTTACGATCCACAATAGTCGCAGGGTTGGTTTGGTGCGGTCCCCCCGCGTTGGCCTCGAATGGGGTGGCGTTGGACTGGGCGGATCTTCCAGACCCGTCCGCGCAAATCTTTGAAGATCCTTATCGCGATCTCAGCCCGGAACAATTTGACGATGTTCTGTTTGTTGTCCGACTGCGCGGCAGGATACAGCAAGACAATGGCAGCGAAGAAGAACGGCAGAAATGGCAAGAGCTGCTCGCTGAGACTGAGGACGCCCTGGCAGCTGACGGAATTGATATCGACTGGCTGCTCGATCAGCGGGAGGTCGTGACAGAACGCCGAAGAAAAGCTGGTACAAACGGGAATCCGCAATTCGACGGTCAAACAATCACACTCGCAGGCTTTGCTATTCCTGCCCCAAGCGATCCGGACGGTCGGCCCGTGGCCTATTTGGTGCCAGAGCGCGGGATGTGCAGTCACATGCCTCCGCCCCCTCCTAACCAGATGATCCGCGTGCGGTTGAACGACGATTGGATACCCAGCTATTTCCACGAACCCGTTCGGCTAACCGGTAAGCTGACTATCGATCCTTCTGTTCAAAATATGATGGTTGTGGATGGCCTTATGCCTATGAACGCGACTTTCCAGTTGGATACGGAACGTGTCGAAACTCTGGAAACCGAGGCAGACAGGCTGGAATGGAAACAGCGAGCCGCTGATCGCATCCGGGCGGCAGGAAATCGCAAGACCGGCGGGGCAAGGGCGTCTGAATGATAAGACTTCTGGTTGCCGCATTGAGCCTTGCCTTCGCTGGCGCAGCGTCGGCTCAGGGGCTATCAGGGCCCTCTTCGGTCGAAGCTGATCTTGAGCCCGGAGACGGGCTGACCGACCCACAATATCGTTCCGATTTTCCGCGCAATATCGCACCGGGCTGGTTTCAGTGGAAAGATCGTCTGGCTGAAGGTGGGTTTCGGTTCAACATTGATTACCTGGCATTGGGCCAAACCACGAATGCTGATCTGGGAACCGGCAAGGCAGCCAGCGGAATTGCGCGCCTCTACGGTAGTTGGCAGGCAACTGAACGGGGTTCCCTGATATTCAAGATAGAAGACCGGCACAGTTACACGGACGTTGCTCCGCAGTTTCTCGGGCTGAATGGCGGGGCCCGTTCGATCACAGGGACAGCGTTCAACGATAACGGTTTGTTACTCACCAATCTGTTCTGGACCCAACGGGCCGAAAACGGTTCATGGACGCTGCAAGTTGGGCAGATCGATGTCACGGATTTCGTTGACA
>NZ_JBXWSB010000210.1:0-4122 GCF_059613205.1 Ruegeria sp. BHSB064 | reverse complement strand
CACGCAAGAGGAACTCGGCGCACAGGCGGATGTCATCATAACCATCACCTCAGCCTTCGAGCCGCTGCTGATGAAAGACTGGATCAAACCCGGCACCCATCTGGCCTGCATGGGCACCGACACCAAAGGCAAGCAAGAGGTCGACGCCGCGCTGGTCGCAGCCGCCACTGTCTTCACCGACGAGGTCGCCCAGTCCATCTCCATCGGTGAAGCCCAACACGCCATCGCGGGCGGCACCCTGATCGAGAACCAAATCACCCCCATCGGTGCCGTCATCAACAGCGACCACAAGGGCCGGACCAGCGACACCGAAATCACCCTCTTCGACGGAACAGGCGTCGGCCTACAAGACCTCGCCGTCGCAAAAGTCGCAGCAAAACTCGCAGAAGACAGCGGTCTGGCCGAAAAAACCACGCTGTGATTATCTACGCAAAAGAGCGAACCGATGCTCTCCCAAAGCGGCTCGTTCCCGGGCCGTTCCACGGCTAAGGCGACGGCGTCCAGCCCGGACGCTTTCGCACACACAAATCTACGTTAGGCACTGGAAGAAAACGGCTCGCCCAAAGTTTCTGGGTCGACCTCAATCCCAAGGCCTGCCCCATTCGGAACATGCAGCAAACCGTCAGTGCAGGGCGGCATACCGGTCGCATTCTGCACCGTCACCCAATTCATGAAGTCCACCGTGTGCGCCGCAAGCCGCACTGGGAGTCTGCCCATCATCTGAGCCGTGGCAGCGGTGTTAATGGTGCTTCCACCGGTATCTTCAATGGTCACCTTCAACCCCAACTGCACGGCCACATCACTGAGCAGCCGGGTTGGGCCAACCCCACCGATCCGGGCCATTTTGAGCGTTACCCCCGAAACCATCCCATCGGCATGTGCAGCCAGCATAGGCTCGAGACCAGTGATGCTTTCATCCAATACAAACGGATGAGGGCAAGATTGGGCAACACGTCGGTTTTCGGCCATCGACATACAAGGTTGTTCAAGCCAAAAGTCCAGATCGCCCACGCCCCGTAAAAAGCGAAGCGCATCTTCAACCAGCCATCCGCCATTGGCATCCGCATAGAGCGCAACATCAGAAGGGACAGCGCTTCGAACCGCGCGCAAACGCTCGATATCCTCCAGCGGATCCTGTCCAACTTTGACCTGCAGCCGCCGATAGCCTTGTTTCAGATAGGCCAGCGCGCTCCGCGCCATCTCGTCAGGGGCGGCCTGACTGATCGAGCGATAAAGCGTAACGGATCGAGTAGCACCTCCGCCCAAAAAGGAACAAAGCGGCATCCCTGCCCGACGCGCCGCCAAATCCCACGCGGCCATGTCAATTGCGGATTTTACACCGGGCTGGCCCAGCATGGCCGCGTTCATTACCTCGGCCAACTGTGCTGGCGCATCTGAAGGCAAACCAATCACCTCCGGCAGTAACCGCGCTGTGCCTTCCGCCATCTCTTCGGGAAAAGCCTCAGCATAAAATGCCCCAAGAGGCGCCGCCTCTCCCCAGCCGATGGTGCCATCAGCCGCTTCAAGGGCGACGATCACGGCGTGGAAGCCATGTTCGGTCTGCCCGCGGCACACATATTTTCCTGCGGCAAAGGGTTGGTATTGCCGCCAGGCGCGCGCCGAAACGATGGGAACAGGTTGGATCATGTGACAGCCTAAGACCGTCGAAGCACGTCAATCGCGACATCATCCAGGTTCAACCTCGCGCCCTCATTTGCCACTGTCAAAACACTAAACTTTCTTAGTCAATTCTTCGGGCGGTATATGCCTCGTCAAACGGTTATCAGGCAAAACCAAAGTGTTCTTAACATGTGCCACCGCCCTAACACGAAAAGAAGGCACCTCGACCCGACAATTTGTCAAGTCGCCTCTTCAGCCGCGCGTTTCGCGGCGATCATGCCCAGAAGCTGCTCTTTGGAGCGCCGGATGTGGTTGGCCAAGACGTCGCAAGCTTCTTCAACTTTACGCTCTTGCGCCAGCCGCAATAACTCGCGATGGTCTTTCTTTGCCGGTTCGCGCTGCTTCATAACACTCAGATGCATACGCACATACCGATCCGATTGCAGGCTGATGCGATCCAGCAGCTCGTTGGTCAGTTTCCGCTGCGAGGCGGCGTAAAGCGCTGAATGATATTTGTAGTTCAGGACACCCCACTTCCCCACATCGTTTTCATCATAAGATCTCTCCATCTGGGTCAGAATCTCTTCGCACCGCGTAAAATCAGCGGATGTCATGTTTGGGATGGCGTGGTGAAACAGATCCACTTCGATCAGGATGCGCAAATCGAAAATCTCGCCAATCTCTCTGAGGGAATGTTTGGTGACAGAGCCGCCCCGATTGTTGGCCCATTGCACAAGACCCTCGGCATTCAGACGTTTGAGCGCTTCACGGACCGGCATTCGGGAAACAGCGTATTCTTCAGCCAGTGCCTCTTGCCGGATGGTTTCGCCCTCGGCCAGCTCACCGCTCAGAATACGTTCGCGCAGATCGTCTGCGATAACCTCCGGCAAGCTCTGCTTGGTGATTGCTCGTTTTCCTGCCATTTCAAGTCTAGCCCTGCAGCATTTCAGGTAGAGGTACCGGTTTTTCGCAATTTCTCAAAGCCGAACCAATGCTTTCGCGCCGGCAGAATGCTTCCATCAGCCCAAGCGCGGGGTATGGATATACGCGGTCAAACACCCCAGGTATCCGACAGACGATAGCCACCGGGCCACGGATCGTCAGGGTCAAGCATGTGTTGATGAATACCTGTGATCCACCCTCGGCCACTGATCTCGGGTATGATCGCCGCGCGGCCGCCCACCTGCGCCACGTCGACGATCCGACCCGTAAAGCTCGACCCGATGATTGAGGTGGCCTCAAACGTCTGACCGGGCGCCATCAATCCTTTTGCGACCATCAACGCCATTCGCGCGGAAACTGCAGTTCCGGTAGGCGAGCGGTCGACTTTACCCGGTTGGATTGCGACAGCGGACTTACCAGTCAGCGCGGTTTCGGTCTCAGCCAAAGGGCCACAGAAGGCACAGAACGAGATATGATCCCACTCGGGATTTTCAGGATGCGAGAACCCAAGCTGTTCGTTCGCGGCATTGGTGATCTTCACGCCCAGTCGGGCAATATCGCGAGCTTCATGTTCGACAATTTCGAAGCCCAGCGCCTTGGCATCAACCACCACAAAACTGTCACCTCCATAGGCCGTGTCCACAGTGATCGTGCCCAACCCCGGCACCTCGAGCGGGACCGACAGCTTGTCGGCGAAACTGGGCAGGTTCTGCACAAAAACACGCTGCACCTTTCCATTGCTGCATTCCGCACGTACCCGAACCAGCCCGCCCGGTGCCTCAAGCACCATGTGGGTTTCGGGCTCCTGCATCGGTATGATCCCCCCATCCAGCAACACGGTCGAAACACAGATCGAGTTTGATCCTGACATCGGTGGGGTGTCTTCCGGCTCCATTATGATCCAGGCTGCGTCAGCCTCGGGGTGTTTCGGGGGCACCAGCAGATTGACATGGCGGAATACACCGCCGCGTGGTTCGTTCAGGACAAAGTTTCGCAAGGTCTGGTCTTGCGCGATGAAATTGCGCTGCGCCCAAACCGTTTCGCCGGGTGGTGGGGCAACACCTCCAACTATGACATCGCCCACCTCGCCTTCAGCATGCGCCGAAATCACGTGTATCGTCTTGCTGCTACGCATTTGGCTCCTCAATCATGTTGCGCGACAGGCGCTGGTTACCGCGAATGCCGAAGTGATTTTCATCGCGCATCCTCGGGCTCAAAACCGTGTGGATGCGTAAGGCGTCAAGTCAAGCACAGGTTTCGCGCCTGTAGCCAGATCAGCGATAAGCTCTGCGGTGCCTGCGGATTGGGTCAAACCCAGATGACCATGGCCAAAGGCATACAGAACCTGAGGCGCGTGGGCAGAGCGGTTGATGACTGGCAGGCTGTCTGGCAACGATGGGCGAAAACCCATCCACTGCGTACCACCTTCAAGATTTAAGGCAGGCAGGAACCGCCCGGCTTTGGCCAGCAATGTGTCTGCGCGCTTGTAATTGGGGGCCAGCTTTAACCCACCCAGTTCAACCGCGCCTCCAACCCGCACACCTTCGTTGATCCGCGTCA
>NZ_JBXWSB010000209.1:0-4570 GCF_059613205.1 Ruegeria sp. BHSB064 | reverse complement strand
CTCGGGCCTGCGCGTGTTCCGCAAGTCCGAGTTGATCCCGTTCCTGCCGCTTCTGCCGCAGAATTTTTCGTTCACCACCACGATCACGCTGTGCATGACCTCGAATGGCAAGCGGATGATCTATACGCCGATCGAATATGGTAAACGGGTGGGAAAATCGAAAATCCGGCCGATCGATTTTCTGAACTTTATCATCCTGATCTTGCGTATCAGCACTTTGTTCAACCCGCTGCGGGTGTTCATCCCACTGGGCCTGGCGTTTTTCACGCTGGGAACGGTGAAATTCATTGTCGACATGTTCTACTGGAACCTCAGCGAAACGGCAGTGTTCTCGTTCCTGGCGGCAATCATGATCTGGTCATTGGGACTGATTGCCGACATGATTTCGCGGCTGCACCTGAGACCCTGACAGGAGCGGCGGCATGCTTTCCGATCCAAGTCAACGGCGCTGGCTGATCCGGGTTGCCGGATCGGTCGTGGTGCTGGCAATCCTGTTCTGGATTCTGCCTGCCGAGGCGATTTTGGCGGCGCTGAAAGCCATCCCGGTTTGGGTTTTTGCCTGCGTGCTGGCCTTGTTTCTGCTGGCCCATGTCGCGGCGGCGTTGAAATGGTGGCTGCTGCTGGGGCGCGGGTTTGCCGCCCCGCTGGCCATCCGGGCACATTTTGCCGGGCTGGCCGCCAACCTGTGCCTGCCGGGTGCGATTGGCGGCGACACAGTCCGCGCCGGTCTGGCGCAAGCCGCGATGAAGGACGGCGCACAGGTTGTCGCGGGCGCAACCGTTGACCGGCTGATCGATATGGTGGCCCTGCTGACACTCTCTTGCCTGGGGCTGGTCCTGACATGGGAAAGCGCTGCGGGCGGGCATATGATCTGGCCGGTGGCTCTGGTCTTGCTGGCGGCGCTGGCGGGCATGGTCGCTTTGCCGCGCCTGCTGCCCCTGCCCTGGCGCTATGTGCCGTCCCTGCCCGGCAAAGGCTTTGCTCATCGTTTGTCCGATGCGCTGGCTGAAATGGGCCGTAAGCCCGGAACGCTGGCCGTGGCCTTCATTGCATCTGTGCTGATTCAGCTGTTGCTGGTTCTGCTGGCCTGGTGGCTGGCCATCGCAGCGGGTGTCGATGTGGCCGCCGGACCATGGATCTTTGCCTGGCCACTGGCCAAGATCATTGCCGTGCTGCCGGTCTCGCTGAACGGGCTGGGCCTGCGCGAGGCGACGCTGGCCGGTTTTCTCGCCCCCTTTGGCGCCAGCGCCGCCGCAGTCGTGGCCGCGGGGCTTGTCTGGCAGGTTGTTTTGTTTGCGGCGGGCGGGTTTGGCGCGCTGGTTCTGACCATGTCCGGGATGCGGTTCAGCGCTCCGGCAAGTTCCCAGAAGGAAGAGTGCAAGTGACGGATGCTTCCCAAAACCAAGGCGGCGATAAGCCCCATATCATCATTCTGGGGGCTGGGCCCGCTGGCCTGGCCGCTGCCCATGCCCTGACCGGGCAGGCCCGTGTGACCGTGATCGAACGTGCGCCTGTTGCGGGGGGCAATTCGGCCTCGTTCCCGGTCGAAGGCGTGATTTGCGACTATGGCTCGCACCGGTTTCATCCGGCGGCCGAGCCCGAAGTTCTGGCCGATGTAAAAGCCCTGCTGGGGGATGATCTACTGCTGCGCCCACGCCATGGGCGCATCCGGCTGGGCGGCAAATGGATTCACTTTCCGCTGAAACTGACCGATGCGCTGATGCGCCTGCCCAAACCCTTTGCTGCGTCGCTGATCGGGGACATGGCGCTAAAGCCCTTCCGCAAGAAAAGCGAAGGCCCCGAGACATTCTCGACCGTGCTCTATGACGGGCTGGGGCCGACGATTTCGGACAATTTCTATTTCCCTTACGTGCGCAAGCTTTGGGGGCTGGATCCGGACAAGCTGGCGGTGAAACTGGCCGAGCGTCGGGTTGGCAGCGGCTCGGTCGGCAAGATCCTGATGAAGATGCTGCGCCTGTTGCCGGGGTTGCGCAGTGAAACGGCGGGGCGGTTCTTTTATCCGCGCAAGGGGTTCGGACAGATCTCGGACGCGATGCGGAACAGTGCGGAAAGCAATGGCGCCACCTTCCTGTTCAACACCGAAATCACCGCCATCGAGCGGGACGGCAACCGCATCACCGGGCTGACGATCCGCGACGAAGATGGCGAGCGGCGCATGACCGGCGATCTGATCCTGTCGACCATCCCGCTGACCGGGCTGACGCGCCTGATCGGCGATGCTCCGCCAGAGGTGGTCGAGGCGGCCCGCGCCATCCGCTTCCGGGGCATGATCCTGCTGTATCTGGTGCTGGAGACCGACCAGTTCACCGAGTTCGACGCGCATTACTTCCCCGAACTGTCGATCCCGATCAGCCGCATGTCAGAGCCCAAGAACTATAACGCCAGTGGCGAGCCGAAGGGCGTCACCGTTCTGTGTGCCGAGCTGCCCTGCGACCCGGATGAGAAATGGTGGTCGATGTCCGACGAAGAACTGGGGCAGGAATTCACCAAATGGCTGGGCCAGCTGGGCCTGCCCGTCACGGTCCCGGTGCGCCGCTGCGAAACCCGGCGGCTGAGTCATGCCTATCCGGTTTACGATGTGGGCTATGAAGACCGGTTCGATACGGTGGATCAGTGGCTCTCAGATATGGACGGATTGCTCGTATTTGGGCGGCAGGGCCTTTTTGCGCACGATAATACGCACCACGCTTTTGCCATGGCTTATGGCGCGGCGGATTGCATTGACGGCAAGGGCCATGTCGACCGCGTAAAATGGAACAAATACCGCGAGGTCTTTGCCACCCATGTGGTGGAAGACTGATCCATGCCCGCCTGGCAGGCCGATATCCTGATGTATCATTCGATTTCGGATGCGCCGGGGCCGACCTCGATTGCACCCGAGGTGTTCAAAGCCCAGATGCAGGCGCTTGCGGACTCGGGCCTGCCAGTGGTCACACCGGATGCGCTGGCCAACCCGCCTGCCCCCCGCGTGGTCATCATCAGTTTTGATGACGGGTTCGAAGATTTCGCCGATACCGCCTGGCCGATCCTGCGCGATCACGGCTTTTGCCCGATCGTCTATCTGCCCTCTGGCCGGATGGGCGGCAGTGACAGCTGGGCCGGCGGACATGTCCCCCCGCGCCCGCTGATGGGGTGGGACACGGTTGCGGCACTGGCCGAAGAAGGGGTCTGTTTTGGGGCGCATAGTATCAGCCATCCCGACCTCACCACGCTGGACCCTGAGGCACTTGAGGACGAGATAAACGGCCCTGGTCAGGACATTACCGCCCGGCTTGATCAGCCCATTCGCCATTTTGCTCCCCCTTATGGGGCATCGAACCCGACCATACGCGCGCGGATCGCCCGTCACTACATCACTTCGGTCGGTACAAGGCTGGGCGTGGCAAAAGCGGGCGATGATATGCACGATCTGCCGCGGCTCGAGATGTTCTATTTCACCGACATCGCCCGCTGGAAGGCCCATCTTGCCGGGCGCGGCGGGCCCTATCTTGCAGCGCGCAAGATGATGCGCGGCGTGCGTGCGGCCATTCGGGGGAAACCTTGGTGAGCACAGCTTTTTTCATCCGCGACTATAGCCGGAGGCGCGGGACAGATTGTACACTCCGGCACAGTGGTTCTGAACAAGTGACAGGTATATAGATATGCATATTCTGGTGACCGGCGGGGCTGGGTTTATCGGCTCTCATCTGACGGAAAGACTGATCGGGGATGGCCATACCGTCACAGCTCTGGACGATCTGTCAACGGGGCTCATGTCCAATCTGACCAGCGTTGCGGATCACCCCGGTTTTACCTTCGTCAAAGGCAGTATTCTGGATCGCCAGCTGGTCGCTGATCTGGTTGGACCGGCGGATGTGGTGTTCCATCTGGCGGCGGCCGTTGGGGTCAAGCTGATCATGGATGAACCCAGCCGGTCGATCCTGACCAATGTTGCGGGCACGGAAAACGTTTTGGATGCCGCGCTGGTGGACAAGACACATACCTTCATCGCCTCCAGTTCCGAGGTTTATGGCAAAAGCACCAATTTCCCCTTTCAGGAAGAAGGTGATCTGACCATCGGCGCCACCCGCAATCTGCGCTGGTCTTATGCCTGCGCCAAGACGCTGGACGAGTTTCTGGCGCTGGCCCATGCGCGGGAATCCGACCTGCCTGTCACGGTGCTGCGGTTCTTCAACACCACCGGCCCGCGTCAGACCGGGCGCTATGGGATGGTGCTGCCGAATTTCGTGAAATCCGCGCTGGAAGGCGCTCCGCTGATGGTGCACGGCACTGGCGAGCAATCGCGCTGCTTCGGCCATGTCGCCGATGTGGTCGAGGCCATGTGCCGTCTGATGACCCTGCCCGAGGCGCGCGGCGACGTCTTCAATGTCGGCACCGATCAGGAGGTCACGATCCGCGAGCTGGCCGAACAGGTCATCCGAACGACCTGCTCTGCCTCGGAAATTCAATGTGTTCCTTACGACACGGTCTATCCCGAAGGCTTCGAAGATATGCAGCGCCGCCTGCCCGATGTCTCGAAACTGCAACGTGTCACCGGGTTCCGCCCGAT
>NZ_JBXWSB010000208.1:0-4497 GCF_059613205.1 Ruegeria sp. BHSB064 | reverse complement strand
CTGCCGCTGGAAATCTGCCACCGGGTTGAGCGCGCCTATTATGAAGGCCAAGCCCCCTTAAACGCAGTCGAGGGCTATATTCGCCAGATCATCGGCTGGCGCGAGTTTGTGCGCGGCATCTATTGGATGCGGATGCCGGGTTACACGCAGCAGAATTTCCTGAACGCCACACGCCCCCTGCCCGCGTTTTACTGGACCGCGGATACAGACATGGCCTGCATGAAACAGGCGATCTTGCAAACACGGGATGAAGCTTATGCCCATCACATTCAGCGCCTGATGGTCACGGGCAATTTCGCCATGTTGGCCGGAATTGACCCGGCGCAAGTGCATGAATGGTATCTGGCTGTCTATGCCGATGCTTATGAATGGGTAGAAGCCCCCAATTTCATCGGCATGAGCCAGTTTGCCGACGGGGGATTACTGGGGTCGAAACCTTATGCAGCCAGCGGCAACTACATCAACAAGATGTCGGATCATTGCGACACATGCCGCTATGATGTGAAGCAAAAAACCGGCCCGAACGCTTGCCCGTTCAATCCACTCTATTGGCATTTCCTGGTGCGCAATGCGGAAAAACTGCGCGACAATCCCCGACTTGGCCATGCTTACAGAATGTGGGGCCGAATGGCCCCTGACAAACAGCAAGACTATCTTGAAAGCGCGAAGATGGTGTTGGACCAACTTTAGGTTGCCCGCACCACCTTCTGCTTTTTTTGAAAGCCTCGACATACGGGCTCAGTCATAACGCAGCTCAGTCGCCTTACCCTGGAAGATTGTATAGGACAGCACCGTGTAACCCGCGATGACGGGAAGGACAAAGACCGATCCGATCAGGATTATGAACAGACTTTCCGGCGCGCTCGCGGCCTCGTAAATCGTCAATTGCTCAGGGACGACATAGGGATAGAAACTGTAAGCCATCCCGAAAAAGGCAAGTGTGAACAAAACGATAGATGCCGCAAAGGGAAACCAGGCCCAGCTGTCATTCCGCGTTGGAAGATGGCGTAAAGCATACCAAAGCAAAGCGATCAGAATGCCTGACATGAGCGGTAAGGGCAAAAGCAGGAAGAACTCGGGGAATGTGAACCATTTGTCAAAGATGCGCGGGCTGACCCAAGGGGTGGCCAGCGAAACCGCAATCAGGCCCAAAACCAGCCCCCAAATCCCACCTTTGGCCCAACTCACAGCCTTTTTCTGCAACACGCCGTCCGTCTTGAGGATGATCCAGCAAGCGCCAATGAAGGAATACCCCACAGCCAGAAAAACGGCTGCGATCGATGCAAAGATCCAGGTGCCGAAACTGCTGTCCAGACCCATGATGTATTTGCCCAGCATGAATCCCTGCGAGAGCGCGGTCATAACGGAGCCTGCGAAAAAGGCCTTGTTCCAGAGGTGTTTGTGATGCGCCGGCGCTTTGACGCGAAACTCAAACGCGACGCCCCGCAGGATCAGGCCAATCAGCATAATGGCAACCGGCAGGTAAAGTGATGTCAGGATCACGCCATGCGCCGTTGGGAAGGCCACCAGCAAGATACCGATGGCCAGAACCAGCCAGGTTTCATTTGCATCCCAGAATGGGCCGATTGATGCGACCATACGGTCCTTTTCGGCGTCATCAGCGAAGGGGAACAGAACCCCAACGCCCAGATCGAACCCATCCAGCACGACATAAACCAGAATGGATAGCCCCATCAAAGCTGCAAAGGTCAGAGGCAGCCAGTGTGTCGGATCACCAAAGAATTCCATCATATCTACTCCGCCAGGACAGTCTGCGCCTCGTTGGGCGCGGCCTTAGTGTGTTTGGGGGCCGTAGGGCCGGACCTGCCCGCCTTTCTGGCCAGGTAGAACAGCACGCCAATGTAAGCAGCAAGCAACAGTGCATAGATCAGCAGATACGCTGCAAGCGTGGTGCCAACCATCGGGGCCGGAACATCTGCCACCGCTTGTTCCGTTGTCAGTACGCCCTGTACCAGCCACGGCTGGCGACCGATTTCCGTGGTATACCAACCCGCCAGTGTGGCGACCCAGCCCGAAAACGCCATCGGCACCAGCGCCAGTTGCATGAGTTTTGGCACCCCATCGGGCCCGCGCCCGCGCCGCATGAACCACAGCGCTGACCAGCTCAGCAGCAACATCGTCATGCCCGTGCCCACCATGATGCGAAACGACCAGAAAACCGGTGCCACAGGTGGGTGAAGAACTGTCCCATCCTCGGCCACAAAGTCGTTCAGCCCCGGCACAACTCCATCGGCCTTGTGCGTCAGAATGATCGAGGCGAGGTTGGGTATGCTGATTTCATGGCGATTTTCGCGCGCCGCTTCGTCCGGTATGGCAAACAGCACCAACGGCACGTTGGATTGCGTGTCCCAGTTCCCTTCCATTGCGGCGACTTTCTGAGGCTGATGTTCCAGCGTGTTCAGGCCGTGCAGATCGCCCATGTAGATCTGTGCGGGGATCAATATGGCGCCTATCCACGCCCCGGTTTTGAACGTGGCGCGCACGTCCTGACCGCGATCTCCGATCAACCACCGATAGGCTGAAAAGCCCAGGATCAGGAATGCCACAGTCAGGCCGCTCGCCATCAGCATATGTGCCAGACGATAGGGCATCGAGGGATTGAAAATGATTGCCCACCAATCCGTGGCAAAGGCCACACCATCACGCATTTCAAACCCGGCTGGCGTGTGCATCCAGCTGTTCAGGACCAGAATCCAGAAGGCTGACATCGTGGTACCAAAGGCCACAAGGAAGGTCGCTGTTGTGTGCAACCAATTTGGCACCTTTGAAAACCCAAACAGCATGATCCCCAGGAAAACGGCCTCAAGAAAGAAGGCCGTCAGGATTTCATAGGCCAGCAACGGCCCAGCGATATTGCCAACCGTCTCCATGAAGCCCGGCCAGTTGGTGCCGAACTGGAAAGACATTGTGATCCCGGAGACAACTCCCATAGCAAAGGACAGGGCGAAGACCTTCACCCAAAAGCGATAGGCCCCCATCCATTTGTCATCCCCAGTGGCATTAAAGCGCAGCTTGAAGAAAAGCAGCACCCAACCCAAAGCGATCGTGATCGTCGGGAAAAGAATATGGAAAGATATGTTCGCCCCAAACTGAATTCGGGACAGTAATAACGTGTCCATCTCACACCTGTGTTCACTTCGTTTGAAACACAGATAGAGTGGCTTTTCCGACCTCAAAGAGACCCTGCGACAGCCCGTCCTGCGGCAGATTGGCCTAAATCTCAGTGGTTAAGAATTTATTTCTGGCGTGCTAAGTTTGGCTTTCAAGCCACTGCTCAAGAAGCGTTTCTCTGATCTCGGCACCTTCCAGGCGCGCCGAAGGGAAACTGCATTATCGCGGCTTTGCTTCAAACGGGTGCCTGCCCAAGAAAGCGCCCGTTCCGAACCTGCTCTGGCCGGGATTTATAGCGCTTGAAAAAGGCCCGCGACATCGCCGTTCTGGACGAAAAGCCCGTCGCAGACGCAATCTCTACAAGCGGCATGTCTGTGTATTTCAACAGGCTATTTGACCGCTCCAGTCGGAGTTCCTTGTACGTGTCCAACAGGGTCGCACCGGTTTTGCACAGAAAGCGCCTTTGAAGTTGTCGGATGGATGTCCCAACCATATCTGACAAATCGGAAATTCTCAGCGGGTCCTCTATGTTCTCAAGCATTGTCTCTACCGCAAGAGTAACAATTCGATCACCATTGGATTTACGGATAAGCCGGTTTGCAAGCTGGCTTTCTGTCGTACGCTGAGGTTCGGTCAAACCAACATAGCGCCGTAACGTATCTGCCAAATGTGCGCCATGGTCCAAAGATACAAACTCGGCCATAAGGCGAAGAGCGCTGATGCGTGTGTTTGCGCTGTGTACGCGCCCGTCAACGGAAAGGTGCGTCGAGGTACCACAGTTTCTGATACCCAATTCCAAAGCCGCCGCCTCGAAACCTGAATGTACCGCTGCGGTACTGCGTTCCGCGCCACCGGCTTGGGCCAACAGCATCACAGCACCCCCGACAAGGATTGATCTGGGAGACAGGTTTAGAACCTGACTGACCCAGGATTTCTCCGCTGCATTGGGACACCATGCGTTTTCGAAATCACCCAAAAAAATTGCCGTACGTCCTGCCCAATACAACGGTCCTCCAACCGGATCTTCTGCCAGAACACGCAATGTCACGACATAGGTCTGCTTATCCACCAACGTGTTCAGAGCCCGGTAAAATTCCAAAATCAGTTCAGCAGACGCCTTGTCCGAGCTTCGGCACACAATGACATCGATGCACTGCAACCGATCTAATGTCGGGGCAGAACCCTTGACCGCATGCTCGTGATCATTCGTGACAACATAGTGTTTCATTTGATGTACCAACCTGGTTTTGGTCAGCGCCTGATCGGAACGTTTGTTTCCGATTGGCGAAAACCCCGCCATTGATTTGGCGGGGTTTTGTTTTGGGTTTACTCGGCTGCGTCGAGGTATTCTTCCATTGGGGGGCA
>NZ_JBXWSB010000207.1:0-4771 GCF_059613205.1 Ruegeria sp. BHSB064 | reverse complement strand
GTACCGCAAACGGATCGCTTGCCTTGCCTGCCCCGGTATTGGATCGTGCGGTGGGATTTTCACCTACAACACGATGCAAACCTTTATCGGCGTTGTGGGAATGCAGCCATTGCATATGGTGGCACCGCCTTCGGACGACCCGCGCCGCATGGAAGAGTTTCCGTCCCAGTTGGTAGACTACCTTGCCAAGTTGATTGAAAACGGCACGCGACCCCGCGACATCGTCGGACGCGACTCACTGCGTAACGCGTTGACCGTTGCGATGGCGATCGGCGGCTCGACCAACGTGGTTCTGCACGCGCCCGAGATTGCTCGCGCCGCGGGTTATGAAAATTTCTGGAAAGACATCGTCACGCCAGAAGAGTTCAATGAATGGTCGCAGAAAATCGTTCCGGTCCTGACAGACGCACGACCCTATGGCCGCTATTCGATGGTGGACATCGACAGGGTCGGCGGTGTGCAGGTGATCGTCAAGGAACTCATCGACGCCGGTATGGTCAATGGCGGCGCACCAACCTGCACTGGCGAAACTCTGGCGGAACAGGTCGAACGTCTGGGCGCTGCCGCACCGGACGGTACGGTGATCTATCCCGTGTCAGCACCCTTCAAAGAAACGGGCGGCCTGCGTCTGCTGGGTGGGAATCTGTCACCTGAATTCAGCGCCATTCTGAAGCTTGCAGGTGTCGAGCGCGGGCTTGAGGGCAACGTGTTCCGTGGTAAGGCGAGGGTCTTCGAAGGCGAAGCCCGCCTGCTTGAGATGCTCGACACCAACCCGATGGGATTTGAAGACAATGATATGATCATTGTTCGATACGAAGGCCCTTCGGGTGCACCGGGTATGCCCGAGATGCTGGACGCAACGGCTCGGATCACGACCCTGTGCCGCGAGCGTGGGATCACAGTTGCCCTGATGACCGATGCGCGTTTTTCGGGCGGATCGGTCGGGCTGGTCATCGGTCATGTAGGGCCAGAGGCCGCGTTGGGTGGCCCGATTGCTCTGGTAGAAGACGGAGACGAGATCATTGCCGATCTGAACGTGAACGAGCTGAACGCGCCGGTTTTGGACGACCCAAATGTTGTTGCTGAACGCAAGGCGCGCTGGGAAGCCGAGGTGGCCGGAAACGGCGGCGTACATCCAAATTGCGGGACAGCGGATACCCGCCTTTTGCACCGGATGCGGTCATCCGCTGTACCTGCTGTGCGCGGTGGCGGTATGCACCCGGGTCGTGAGCTGTGGGTCAACACGCCTCGTGAGCCTCAGCTATCCGGGTTTTTGCCGACAAACCGATGGAGGTCCTAAAACCTCGGGCGATGCGATGGTTGGCCCTTCAAGGGCGTTGGCGCACCCGTTGAAGGATAAGGTCCAATGAACTTGTGAGCTGTTTGCGGCGGCATCCATCGCTCCGCCACAGCCACTTGGACTGGCAGCGCGAGGTCTGGCCCGCTATTGAGCCGCGCAAACCTCACTGTCCTAGGTAAAAGCGACGAAGGTCAATTGTTGGCAGGTTTCAACAGACCGCTTCCGACGGACCGGGTCTCGGGCGGTGGGGCAACAAGCTGCGGTGGAATCGCGGAACATAGGACAACATCCAAATCAGTCTGCGGCACCTCGCCCAGCAACTCGATAAGGTAGGTGCCGTCCAACTGATGAGGCACGTGCCAAAGATACCGCATCTCAAGCAGGTGCGGGGCCATACGCCAAAATGGTCGGGCCAAATACAAGGGCCACCACTGCATTGGCTTCACACCAATTGACCGTCCTGTGACCCGCGACAGTGAGTGCGCAATCTGTGATCCGGTCAAGGTGTAACCTTCGAATGGGACATCGCAAAACCGGGGTAGCTCGTGGCGCTTTTCGGCCAACAGCACAGCGGCACGGGCCAGATCGGGCAGATAGGCCCATGCATGCGGGATGTCCGGATTGCCGGGATAGGTCAACCGCCCTTTGGCAAGATTTTTGATCATGACCTGATCGAACCAGTTGCCCGAGGCACATGTGTCGATGAAATCCCCGGCACGCAGAATAATGGTGCGCGCGGTCGAGCGGCGATAGGCTTCCTCCATCTCTATTCTGACCCGACCCAACGGGTTGCGCGCCCCGTGCGGCGTACCGCCGAACCAGGGACCCGGTGCATCGGGTCCAAAGACATAGACATTTCCCGGCACCAAAACGGTGGCCCCGGTCTCCTCCGCCACCTTAATCACTTGTTGGTGCAGGCTCGGCACCAGGCGTGCCCAATCGGGGTAGGGTGGGTTCCAGCCATTGACGATAACGTCCACTCCGTGCGCCGCTTGTTCCAGCGTATCGCGCGTGCGGTCAAAGCTGCGCACGGTCCACCCGGCATTGCGAAACGCCAGCGCGGCATTGCGACCAAATCGGCCGGTGGCCCCCAGAATAAGTACGGATTGCGGCATGGTTCCCTCCTGTTGGGGCAGAGATTACCCTAAGAAAAGCAATAGGGAATTGCCCCAAATTGCAGATCATGTATTCATTTTTGAATGGACAAAGCCCTTACACATGCCGACTGGTCCCTGATCCAAAGCTTTCTGGCGGTGGCCGAAACCGGATCCCTTTCTGCCGCAGCCCGACAGCTAGACCGCAGCCAGCCCACATTGGGACGGCAGATTCAGACGCTGGAAGCCGAGCTGGAAGTTTCCCTTTTCGAACGGCATGCAAGAGGGCTGAAGCTGAGCGATGTGGGTCATCAATTGCTGCCCATGGCGCAACAGATGCACGCGGCCATGAACGCTTTCAGCATGACGGCAGCCGGTCAGTCGCAGCAATTGGACGGAACAGTGCGCATTACCGCGTCGGTCTTTGCATCGAACCACATCTTGCCGCCGATTCTGGCCCATATCCGCCAGAAGGAACCAGCGATTCAGTTGGAACTGGTTGCCACGGACGCCACCGAAAACCTGCTGTTCCGAGAAGCCGATATTGCCGTGCGCATGTACCGCCCCGAGCAGATGGACATTCTGACCCGACATCTGGGCGAGATCTCGTTATGTTTTTGCGCCGCTAAAAGCTATTTGGATCGCGCAGGTCGCCCGACCTCGCCAGAAGAAGTGTTCCAGCATGATCTGGTGGGTTTTGACACGGATGACCGCATCATTGCTTCGATGCAGGAAAGGGGCTGGAACGTTGGGCGCGATGCCTTTGCCACCCGATGCGACCACCAGACCGTTTATTGGGAACTGATCCGGGCAGGCTGCGGACTGGGCTTCAGCCAGGTTCAGGTGGCCGAGGCCGATCCACTGGTCGAAATTCTGGATATTGGCGTCGAGATCAAGAAAATGCCGGTCTGGCTGGCTGCGCCGCAAGCCATGCGCCAGACCCCGCGCATACGCAGGGTCTGGGATCTATTGGCTGAGGGGCTCAAAGCCAGTCTTTGAAGGTCAAAGCGGCCCAGTATAGGTTCCGCGCGCAGGGTAATTGTTGCCCAGTGTGAACTTCAGACCACCCGCGATATCCGCCATAGAGGGGCGCCCAAAGGGTGTGGATTGCTGCCACGCGTAATACAGCGTCTGATCCGGTGCGATGTAGAAATGACCGGGCTCTGCAAAAAGGTCCGGCTCGGCGCTGCCCTCGCGCTTGGTCGAGATGTTCAGCCCCCAATCCTCGCGCGCGGCGGCCAAAGGCAGGCTGTGACCAACGCGCAAGCGTGACGCCCTGGCTTTCTCGGCTGTTTCGGCGGCGCGCTCGGCGGTATCAGTGGTGATCATAATCACCTCAACGCCCAGCGCAGCGAAGTCGTCCAGCGCTGCTTCGACCTCGGTCATCTGCTTGACGCAGATCGGGCAATGCAGCCCGCGATATTGAATCACCAGCGTCCCGTTTTCGCCCTTGTCTGCCTCAAGATCGAAGCTGCCGTGCGCCACGGTTTCAATTTTCAGCGCAGGAACCGGATTTCCAGGTGTCAGCATGTGTTTTCCTCGTGTTTTGACGGGTTCGTCTCATTGACCCGATGCACCGCAGACGCTAGGGCCTGTGCAACAAAACGCAAGGAGACCCTTCATGTCCAACCCCTCGCTCCTTATCCTGCCCGGAGACGGAATTGGCCCCGAAGTTATGGCCGAAGTGCGCAGAATCATCGATTGGTTCGGCACCAATCGCGGTCTTCAATTTGACGTGAGCGAGGATCTGGTGGGCGGTGCCGCCTATGACGCCCACGGCAAGCCGCTGTCCGATGAGACAATGGCCAAAGCGCAAGAGGTGGACGCGGTTCTGCTGGGTGCTGTTGGCGGCCCGAAATACGACGATCTGGATTTCAGCCTCAAGCCTGAGCGCGGGTTGCTGCGCTTGCGTAAGGAAATGGACCTGTATTCGAACCTGCGCCCGGCCCAGTGCTTTGACGCGCTGGCCGATTTCTCGTCACTGAAGAAAGACATCGTTGCCGGTCTCGATATCATGATCGTGCGCGAACTGACCTCAGGCGTCTATTTCGGCGAGCCGCGCGGCATCTTCGAAGAAGGCAATGAACGCGTCGGTATCAACACCCAGCGTTACACCGAATCCGAGATTGAACGCGCCGCACGCTCGGCTTTTGAACTGGCCATGCGCCGGAACAAAAAGCTGTGCTCGATGGAAAAAGCCAACGTCATGGAATCGGGCATCCTGTGGCGTGAAGTCGTAAATCGTGTTGCTGCCGACTACCCCGAGGTTGAGCTGAGCCATATGTACGCCGACAACGGCGCCATGCAGCTGGTGCGCGCACCCAAGCAGTTTGACGTGATCCTGACCGACAACCTGTTTGGCGACATTCTGTCCGAC
>NZ_JBXWSB010000206.1:0-4679 GCF_059613205.1 Ruegeria sp. BHSB064 | reverse complement strand
CCACGGGCCGCTGATCCCTGTCATCTCGCTGTATCTGTTCCTGCGGGAATTGCGGAACTTTCCCCCACCCAACCCGGTCATTCATGACCGTTGGCCCGGTGTGGCCGTGGTGGCGGTGGCTTTGGCTATCGCCATATTGGGCAATCTGGCGCGCATCCCGGATATCGTCACCTATGCGATGATCATCTGGACCGGCGGCGTCATGCTTACGGTGTTCGGCTGGCAGCGCGGCATACATCACCAGCTGCCTGTGATCCACCTTGTGTTCATGCTGCCCCTGCCGCAATTCCTGTACTGGAAACTGACGATCTTTCTGCAATGGATTTCGTCCGAGCTGGGCGTCTGGTTCGTCCAGATGGCGGGGGTTTCGGTCTTCATCGAAGGCAATGTCATCGACCTGGGCGTCTACAAGCTGCAGGTGGCCGAAGCCTGTTCGGGCCTGCGCTACCTGTTCCCGATTCTCAGCTTTTCGTATCTCTTCGCCCTGCTCTATCGCGGCCCGATCTGGCACAAGGTGGTTTTGCTGGTCTCAGCCGCGCCGCTGACCGTGCTGATGAATTCCGTCCGCATCGGTGTGATCGGTATTCTGGTTAACCAGAACGGCATCGAACATGCCGAAGGGTTCATGCATTTCTTCGAAGGCTGGATCATCTTCCTGCTCTGCGTCGCTATTCTGTTCCTGATGGCCATCGGCCTGCAGCGCATGGCCCCCAATCCGAAACCCTTTGCCGAGACAATCGATCTGGACACCGAAGGGCTGGCTCCGATTGCGCTGCGTATCTTTGGCATCCGCGCCTCGGTTGCGCTGGCGGCGGCGGCCCTGCTGACTTTGGCGGTGTCCACGGCCTGGGTCCTGCGCCCCGCGTCCGAAGTGCAGCCAGTTGAGCGGGATCCCTTTGTGCTCTATCCCCGCCAGCTTGGAGACTGGTCCGGTTCAACCACCAGCCTTGACCCGCAGGTCGAGCAGGTTTTGGGGGCCAGCGACTATCTCAACGCCACCTATATCGACACCGGCTCAGGTGACTTCGTGAACATGTTCGTGGCCTTTTACGACAAGCAGACCGAAGGCGAAGGCATCCACTCGCCCGAAGTGTGCCTGCCGGTGGGCGGCTGGGAGATTTTCACGCTCGAACCTTATGAGATCAATCCTGGCAACACCCCTTACGGCAGCTTCACAGTGAACCGTGCCGTGATCCAGAAAGAACTGTCAAAACAGCTGGTCTATTACTGGTTCGAGCAGCGCGGCAAACGCATGGTCAATGATTTCCGCGCCAAGTTAAGCGTTATCCAGGACGGCTTTACCATGGGACGCACCGATGGGGCGCTTGTCCGTTTTGTCACCCCCATCCTGCCGGGCGAAACCGAAGCCGAAGCAGACGCGCGGTTGCAAAGGTTCATGGAGCCAAGCCTGAACCGCTTGCCGCAATTTGTTCCATTCTGATCCTGGAGGTGCCCGTAATGAGTGACAGCACCAAGCACATCTCAGCGGTCAGGGCTGTACCCCGTATCGCGGATCGGGCAGACGGGCGGGACAACAACTTCAACCTGATCCGGATCATCGCGGCCACCCTTGTGCTGGTGGCTCATGCCTATCCGCTCAGCCTGGGCGGCGCGTATGGACAGCCTTTTGAATCCGTTCTGCACGGGCTTTCGCTGGGTATGATGTGCGTGTGGGCGTTTTTCGCGATCTCGGGCTTTTTCATCACGCGCAGCTTTGATCGAAAGCCCTCGGCCAAAGCGTTCCTGATCGCTCGGGGGCTGCGCCTGTTTCCCGCGCTGGCCGTTGTCACCCTGATCTCGATCCTGATTGCCGGCTTTGTCCTGACCCAAGCCCCCCCGACGGTTTTCTGGTCAGAGGCTGGTGAGTATTTCATACGCAACATGCTGCTCTTCAAGCTGCAATACGACTTGCCCGGCGTGTTTCAGAACAACCCATATGGGCCCGCAATCAATGGATCGCTCTGGTCACTGTCCTATGAGGTCACGTGCTATGTTGGCGTTCTCATCTGTGGGGTGCTGGGGCTGCTGGGTCACAGAAAGATCTTTGCCGGGATGGCCATCGCATTCCTGTGCTTTTATGCCCTGACCGCCTTTGTCGACCTGAATCCGCGTATCGAAACTCTGACCACACTTGGGCTGCCCTTCCTCTCGGGCATGGTGCTTTACCTGTGGCGCGACGAGATTCCCCTGTCCTGGGGCGTGCTGGCAGGGATGGGTGCGCTGGCCTTTGCGGCCTGGTTCACCCCGCTGTTCCTGCCGGTTTTTGCGATTGCGCTGTCTTATGCGGTCTTTGTTCTGGGATATGCCCAATGGCCGGCTCTGTTACAGTACAACCGCCTGGGGGATTATTCCTACGGGGTCTATATCTACGCCTTTCCCATCCAGCAGCTTGTGGCGCAATCCGGTGTCACAACACCTGCCATCAATATGGCGATCTCTCTGCCCTTCACTTTGTTCTGCGCCGTTCTGTCCTGGCATTTCATCGAAGCCCCGGCCATGCGGTTGAGATACCGCAAGAAAACACCCGGGCAGATCGACACAAAACAAACCGCCAGATAGAGACCCCCCTACCCCTTCCAGATCCGCTTATACGCTGCAATCAGCGCGGGCACCTGATGGGGCCAGGCCATTTCCGCTTCGACCCGGGCACGGCCATAGCGACCCATGGCAGCGCGGCGATCGTCATCCGCCAGAAGTTCGGTGATCTTGTCGGCCATATCCACCGGATCGTTGGCCTTGGCGTAAAGCGAGGCCTCCTGCGCCGAGAACCGCCCCTCGGTCACGTCGAACTGAACGATGGGTTTCTCGAACGCCATATATTCGAGGATCTTGTTCATGGTGGATTTGTCGTTCATCTCGTTCACCCGGTCCGGGTTCACGCAGACATCGGCGGTCGACAGGATCTCGAACAGATCCTGATCTGGGGCACGGCCGGTGAAGGTGACATACTCCGACAGGCCCATTTCAGCAGATTGTTCGCGCAGCTTGTCCAGGCTGGGGCCGCCGCCCACAAGGCAGAACTGGATATCGTCACGCCCCTGCACCTGCACCAGATGCACCACCGACTCCAGCAGCAGGTCGATCCCTTCCTGATCGCCCATGACGCCGACATAACCCACCATGTATCTGCGCCCATTGCGCCAGGCGGGGTTTGGTGGCAGGTGCTGCAACCGGCTGAGGTCTGGGCCCGAGCGGACGATAAACACATCCTCGGGCGCCATGCCACCGCGTTCGATGGCGATCTTGCGATAGCTTTCATTGGTGGCAATCGACACCCGGGCCGAGGCGAAGGTCAGCCGTTCGAACGTCTTCATCAGCTTCCAGAAAAAGCCGCGCTTGTTGAACTTGGCCTCATAAAGCTCGGGGTTGATGTCGTGGTGGTCGAACAGATAGCGCACGCCGAACAGTTTGAAGGGCAGCGCCACCAGAAAGATCAGATCGGGCGGGTTGCAGCCATGGATGACGTGAAAACCGCGGGTGAATTTGATCTTCAGCGCCAGCCAGCTTTCCCAGAACAGCGCCGCGCCATATTCCAGCAGATACCCCAGCGCGCCGCTGGCATCCAAAGGCAGCGGATGGCGATAGACCTTGATGCCTTCATCTTCCCAGACACGTTCCTCGTGCCCCTTGCCGGTGGGGCAGATGACCGAGACCAGCGCGCCAGCAGCCGCCAGCGTGCGCGCCTCCATCCAGACGCGGCGGTCGAAGGGGACCGGCAGGTTTTCAACCACGATCAGAACCTTCAGCCCCTTCAGGGGCTGGCTCTGGCGTAGTTCCTCGAACGAGATCGGTTGCACGGCGGATACAGGGCTAGTCATATTCATAGGTTCTTACCACTTCTGTATCGCCAAGGTTCAGTTCATTGATGATCCGGTTCGACCCGACCACCAGATCCCAGGGTCCGGCCTCGGCCGTGGCATGGTCCACCAGCAGGCTGCCGACATTGGGCAGATGGGTAAAAGCATAGCCCAGGTTCTGTCCGCGCAGATCGGCAGGTTTGATCGCCGGATCATAGACCGACAGCTGATACCCCGCCTGCAGCAGCCGCCGGGCAATATCGACATTGGGGCTTTCGCGCAGATCATCGGTTCCGGCCTTGAAGGCCAGCCCCGCCATCAGCACCCGACCGCCTTCGGGCAGCCGCGCCATGATGTCCTGCGCCTGATAGGTTTTATGCGCCTGATTGGTCTGCAACAGGCTGTCAATCAGATGGGTATGGGCCCCCACCTCACCCGCAATATGCTGCAATGCACGCACATCCTTGGGCAGGCACGAGCCCCCGAACGCGCCGCCCGGACGGGTGTAATAAGCCGAGATGTTCAGCTTGGTGTCCGAGACGAAAATCTCGTGCATGGTTTTGGCCGACACGCCCATGCTGTGGCAGATACGGCCGATCTCATTGGCGAAGGCCACCTTGGTGGCATGCCAGGTGTTGTCGACGAATTTGGTGATCTCGGCCTCTTCAAAAGCGGTATAGAACACCGGCGCATCCAGCCCCTCGTGCATTTCGTCCATCACTGCGGATCGGTTTCCATCGACCGTGCCCACAACGATCTTGGGCGGGTTGAAGAAATCATCCACCGCCGAAGCCTCGCGCAGGAATTCGGGGTTATAGACAATCTCGACCGCCTGCGCCGTCCGGTCGCCCAGATAGCTTTGAAAGATCGGCTCGATCAGTT
>NZ_JBXWSB010000205.1:0-4604 GCF_059613205.1 Ruegeria sp. BHSB064 | reverse complement strand
GGAATGTCGACACTGACAGAGCCGCCGCGAAGCAGAAGGCTGTGGACAGAACCAAGCAATCCTCTGGTGCCGTCAAGAAGCCGGTGAAAAGCAACGCGAAGGCCGCCAAGAAACCCCAGGCCCAAAGGGCCGCGGTACAGCAAAAGAAACCTGCTGCCAAAGGGAAAGCCATGCAAAAGAAAGCGTCCGGCAAGAGAACCCACAGCGCGTCAAACCGCGGGCACGCGGCCAAGGGAAAGCGGAGGAGGTAAGATGCGAAATTTCATAGTTTCTTCTGCCATTCTTTTGGCCACGGCCAGCGCAGCGGCATCTGAGGGCGCCCGTTTCAATAGCCCGCAGGCGGCACTGGATGCGTTTGTCGGTGCTCTGAAGTCGGATGATCGGGACCATTTGCTGGACGTGTTTGGGACCGAGGCCGAAGACTTGCTTGCTACGGGCGACCCCGAAGAAGACCGCGCCAGACGACAGGAAGTGCTTGGCATGTATGGCGAGGGCTATCGCTTCCAGCCGGACGACAACGGTGTTGTCCTTTTGCTAGGGGAAGACAGCTGGCCGTTTCCTATTCCGATTTCTCGTGATGGTGATGACTGGCATTTCGACCTTGAGGCCGGCATCGAAGAGGTTTCAGCGCGCGAGATCGGGTTGAACGAGTTGGAGGTGATCGAACTGCTTGACGCTTATGTCGATCTTCAAGCAGCTTTCCGTTTGGCCGACCATAATGGCGATGGCGTGATGGAGTTCGCGCGCAACATCATTTCCGATCCGGGCGTGAAGGACGGTCTTTTCTGGCCCGAGGAAGACAGCTTTGTCGGCGCGGCACTTGCCCGGGCGGTGGCATCAGGGTGGAGTGACGGAGAAGAGGACTACGAACCAGAACCTTTCCTTGGATACTACTATACAATTCTTCAGGGGCAGGGCTCGAGTGCACCGGGCGGTGCATATTCGTACTTTGTGGGCGATCATTTTGTTGCGGGCCACGCGCTTTTGGCCGTTCCATCGGAGTATGGCGAGACAGGAATTCATTCGTTCCTGGTTGGAGAAAACGGGATCATATACGAGGCAGACTTCGGTCCCGACACGCTGGAACGTACAGCGAGTATATTGGATTATGACCCCGGCCCTGATTGGTCGCCTGTGGAATGAAACGGACCTGCCATCAAAAACGCACCTGATTGGTGTCGCATTTAAGCGATTTCGGGTGGTTTCGGGTGATGAACAATGCCTTCTTACGCACGAACATGAAGATAGTTTGAGGGGAGGCAGAGATGGCAGTGCTTGCAGAACTACCGGCGCAACTCACCGGCCCATCCGTTTGGACCGGGCGAGACATGGTCGCGCGGCAAGATGAATGGATGTTGCACGTGAGCCCTGAGGATGTCGCAGACCTTGAGCAAGCCGCGCGCCATTATCTAAGCTTGGGGCGCGATATCGGCGAAATTACCAAAGCGGATTTTCCGCTGCGCCGGTTCGACCGCCGTCTTGAGACTCTAAAAGACACGCTGATCAACGGTATCGGGTTCGAGGTGATCCGGGGCCTGCCGGTCGAAAGCTATTCTCAGGAGATGGCCGCCGCGATCTTCTGCGGGGTGGGCGCCCATTTGGGGTCAGCGCGATCCCAGAATGCGCAGGGGCATATTTTGGGTCATGTCCGGGATATCGGTGCGGATGCAAATGACCCCAACACGCGCATTTATCAAACCCACGAGCGCCAGACCTTTCACACAGACAGCGCCGATATCGTTGGGCTTTTGTGTCTTCGGGACGCGAAAGAGGGCGGGGATTCACTGCTGGTCAGCGCCGAAGCAATCTACAATCGGATGCGCGACGAATGCCCGGACCTGCTGGAGCGATTGTTCGACCCGATAGCAACCGACAGGCGCGGTGAAGTGCCGG
Organism: Ruegeria sp. BHSB064; assembly: GCF_059613205.1. Taxonomy (NCBI): domain Bacteria; kingdom Pseudomonadati; phylum Pseudomonadota; class Alphaproteobacteria; order Rhodobacterales; family Roseobacteraceae; genus Ruegeria; species Ruegeria sp. BHSB064. The sequence continues at coordinate 2,711 of NZ_JBXWSB010000205.1, read as the reverse complement.
AAGGGATGCAGCCTTTCATGACTATTCCGCCCTTCAGCTGGCATGATGGTAAGCTGACTGTGTTCTATCAGCGTCAGTATATCGACAGCGCGCAGCGGTTTCCCGAAGCCATGCGCCTGACCCCAGAGCATGTTGCTGCGTTGGACAAGTTCGACGCCCTGGCAAACGACCCGGATCTATATCTGACGATGCGGTTGCAGCCCGGCGATATGCAGTTTGTCTACAACCATTCTCAGTTACATGACCGAACAGGGTTTGTGGACTGGCCTGACCCAGCCGACCGCAGGCATCTTTTCCGCCTATGGCTCTCACCCGACGGAGATCGGGAATTGCCTGACGTTTTCAAACAGCGTTACGGGTCGATCGAAGTGGGCAATCGGGGCGGGATCATTACAAAAGGGACCCGCCTGCACGCGCCGCTGGATTGAGCGCGCCGGACAGGTGCTTGCATTAGCGCGCCCGTAGTCGCATATCCTACGCAGCTTTTGAGGTAGAGGTATCCATGCTTCGCGCGACACTTATCGCTTTGACCTGTGCAGTTTCCACATTTGCGACAGCTGAAACCCGTGTGCCGCAGTCGCAGGCCGAGATATCGCTGGGCTTTGCTCCTGTCGTTAAGAAAGCTTCGCCTGCGGTCGTGAATATCTATGCCAAGATCGTGCGGCAGGGGCGGGCCAGCCCGTTCTTTTCGGATCCGTTCTTTCAGGACTTCTTTGGCCGGGGCTTTGGCACGCCACAGCCGCGTGTTCAAAACTCGTTGGGTTCTGGGGTGATCCTGTCCGAGGACGGCTATGTCGTGTCCAACTATCATGTGGTTGGATCTGCAACAGAGATCCGGGTTGTCACCACGGACCGGCGCGAGTTTTCGGCCACCGTTGTTCTGGGCCACGAGGAAAGCGACATCGCGATTCTGCGTTTGGAAGAGGCCGAAAATCTACCGTTTCTGAGCCTGCGGGATTCCGATCAGGTCGAAGTGGGCGAATTGGCTTTGGCCATCGGAAACCCCTTTGGGGTTGGGCAAACCGTGTCCTCGGGCATCATCTCGGGTCTGGCGCGCACGGGAACGGCAACGGGCAATGGACGCGGGTATTTCATTCAGACGGATGCGGCGATCAACCCGGGCAATTCCGGCGGCGCATTGATCGACGTTAATGGCGATCTGATCGGGATCAACACGTCGATCCTGACGCGGTCGGGCGGTTCCAACGGGATCGGATTTGCCATCCCCGCCAATCTGGTGGCCGAGTTCCTGAAACAGGCGCAGCAAGGCAATGACAGTTTTGTCAGCCCCTGGGCGGGAATGTCGGGTCAGCACATGAGCGCGGATATCGCCGAATCTCTGGGGCTGGCTATTCCGCTGGGCGTTGTGATCTCGGACCTGCATGACCTCAGCCCGCTGCGCGAGGCGGGGCTGAAGGTGGGCGATGTGGTTACTCATGTGGACGGGGACGAGGTGAACTCACCCGCTGAAATGAAGTTCCGCATGTCTATTGCAGGTGTGGGGGGAAGCTCTGTTCTGACGCGGCTGCGCGGCGATCAAAGCGATGAGGTCGAGGTGGCCCTGATCAAAGCGCCCGAAACGCCCGCTGCCGAGGAAACCGCGTTGGACGATAAAACAGTTCTGCCGGGCTTGATTGTGTCACGGATCAATCCTGCAGTGATTACCAAGCTGGGTCTGCCACTGTCTCTGACCGGCGTTGTTGTCGTCGATCCGGGCCCTTATGGCGCGCGGGCCGGGTTACGACCCGGCGATGTGATCGAGACAATCAACGCGGTTGATATTCAGCGCCCTGGTGATGTTGAACGCGCAATGACGAACCCGGGGCGCCGCGTACAGATGGGTCTTCAGCGCGAGGGCCGGTCCGTGTCCCTGCGATTCCGGCTGTAACGTATGAGCGATCTGTTCGACACCGGGCCAACCGAACCCGCCGATGCACCGCACCGCCCTTTGGCAGATCGCTTGCGACCCCAAACGCTGGGTGACGTCATCGGTCAGGAGCAGGTTCTGGGGCCTGAGGCCCCGCTGGGCGTGATGCTGGCGGCGGGCAGCCTGTCCAGTCTGATCTTCTGGGGTCCGCCCGGGGTAGGAAAGACGACTATAGCGCGGCTTTTGGCGCAGGAAACCGATCTGCATTTTGTCCAGATCAGCGCGATTTTCACAGGTGTACCGGACCTGAAGAAGGTCTTCGAGGCCGCCAAGATTCGCCGTCAAAACGAGCAGGGGACGCTGTTGTTCGTGGACGAGATTCACCGTTTCAACAAAGCGCAGCAAGACGGGTTTCTGCCCCATATGGAAGACGGCACCATCCTATTGGTGGGCGCAACAACCGAAAACCCGTCATTTGAACTGAATGCCGCTGTACTCAGCCGGTCGCAGGTTCTGGTATTGGAACGGCTCAGCCTTGCCGACCTTAAACGCCTGACGCAGCGCGCCGAGAAAGAGCTGGACCGCGCATTGCCTTTGACCCCGGCTGCGCGCGATGCATTGCAGGAAATGGCCGATGGCGATGGGCGGGCGTTGTTGAACCTGATCGAGCAAGTCGCAGCCTGGAAAGTGGACGCGCCGCTGGATCCCGATGCGCTGTCGACGCGGCTGATGCGGCGGGCGGCGAAATACGACAAGTCGGGCGATGAGCATTACAACCTGATCTCGGCCCTGCATAAATCGGTGCGTGGGTCTGACCCGGATGCGGCGCTGTACTGGTTCGCAC
>NZ_JBXWSB010000204.1:0-4743 GCF_059613205.1 Ruegeria sp. BHSB064 | reverse complement strand
GCCGCTTCTACGCCGGGAACATCTGCTCCGGGGATCGCGTCGCCTTCTTTCTGGCACAGGAAGGTTTTTCCTTCGGTCAGTTTGGTTATCGCTGCCAGACCCGAGTTGAACGCCTCGGGCGCTTCAGCGATGATCGACGCGGAATCCGGGGCCAGCGGGTCACTGTCCATAGCCGTTACAAAGATTGCCGCTGGCGCGCTGCCCGGCAGTGGCATCTTCGAATAGGGCCGCGTACGAAACGCGGTCCACAGTCCCGCTGCACACAGTTTGGCAGTCACACCTTCTGCGCTGTCTGCATCACCAATGCCGGAAAAGTCCACGCCGTTGTCATTTGCATCCGACACTTCGATCACAACGCTTTGCAGGACACGGCGGGCACCTCGGTTGATGGCAACCACCTTACCGCTTACCGGCGCAACCATCATCGCCTCTGGTGCGTCCTTGTGACAGAACAACGGTGCCCCCCGTTGAACCTCCTCACCCTCTTGCACCAACATCTTAGGCTTCAGGCCGATATAGTCTCCACCCAAAATACCGACGGTCTTGTAGTCCGGCCCCGGATGGATGGTCTGGTCAGGAGCGCCTTCAACCGGCAGATCCAACCCTTTTTTAAGTTTGAAAGTTTGCATGTCGCTACGTTCTTCCAAGCCTTTATTGCTGCGCCTGCATTGCTGACGCCTGTTGGTGCCATGCAATACCGCGGAAATTCATACCACTTGTCGCGAAAGCGACAAAATGGGTCCAAATTCCGCAGGCGTAATTCCGATCACGGACCCTTTACGCGGGGACGCCTCCAAACGCAAACCTGTTACCGCCAAAAGTTATCTCGGAACCGCACTTTCCCACTGTTTGTTCGGAAAAGTGACACATTTCAGGCGTCAAAAAAAGCGTGTCGCACCTACGAAGGTTCCGGTGTAAGCAACCGGAATGGAACAAAACGCAGACCTCGACATCTTTCTGATCGCTACACCGGGCCTCGAAGCCCCCTTATGCGCCGAGGCACGGTCGAATGGATTCGCTCAGGCGAAAGCAGTTCGGGGTGGCGTAACGTGCCGAGGATCTTGGCCCGAAGTCTGGCGCGCCAATCTGACCTTAAGAGGCGCGAACAAGGTTCTTGTGAGGCTGGGTAGCTTCCCGGCGGTGCATTTGGCTCAGCTGGACAAACGAGCCCGAAAGTTTCCATGGGATGAATTCTTACGCTCGGACATACCGATCAAGGTCGAGGCGACAAGTCGTAAATCCCGGATTTACCACGCAGGCGCTGCCCGAGAACGGATCGAACGCGCGATATCCGAGACCTTGGGGGCTCCAATCTCATCTGACGCCGGGCTAAGGGTCTTGCTGCGAATCGAAAAAGACATTTGCACATTGTCGATCGACAGTTCGGGCGAGCTTTTGCACAAGCGCGGGCATAAGGAAGCGATAGCCAAGGCCCCGATGCGGGAAACGATGGCTGCCATGTTTCTTCGAGACTGCGGCTATATTGGTCAGGAACCTGTCCTTGATCCGATGTGCGGGTCAGGCACATTCGTGATTGAGGCCGCCGAAATCGCCCTTGGCTTGCTGCCCGGCCGGTCGCGCAGCTTTGCTTTTGAAGACCTCGCTAGTTTTGACCGCGACCATTGGCAGTCAATGCAAGACAGCACCACCCGCAAAGAAAGTGATCTAACTTTCTATGGCTCGGATAGGAACGCAGGTGCGATTGAAGCCGCCACCGCTAACGCCAAGCGTGCGCAGGTGGGCCAAGCAACACAGTTTCTTTTGAAGTCGGTCAGTGACATTAAGCCGCCGGAAGGCCCAAAAGGGCTGGTTATCGTGAACCCGCCTTATGGTGCGCGGATCGGGGACGAAAAGCGGTTGCGCTCGGTCTATGGAGCAATGGGCAAAACCCTGATGAGCCGTTTTCAGGGGTGGCGGGTTGGAATAGTGACCAGCGCCCCGTCCCTGGCAAGGGCAACGCGCCTGCCGTTGTTGGCACCAGGCCCGGTCGTCGATCATGGCGGCACAAAAATCCGCCTTTACAAAACGGATCCGCTTCGCTGACTCGGAACATTCAAGTTCGTGTTTTTTGACACGCATGATTTCCGGCATTCACGTCTCAGAAACCTCTTGCGCATCACAATCGCCGGGTATAGATCACCCGCCACGGTCGGAGTGTAGCTCAGCCTGGTAGAGCACTGTCTTCGGGAGGCAGGGGTCGGAGGTTCGAATCCTCTCACTCCGACCAATGAAATCAATCGCTTGCGTTGAATTTGCGCCTCTCGAAAATCCCCGGTTTCTGTTACGCGTAACGAAAACCCCTGAATCTATGGCACGTAAATCACCTAGCCTCCCACAATAAGCGGGCTTCCGTTGGGAAGGTGATGGCTAACCTGATGACCGAAAGGGGTTACGACGCCTTCTAAACGGTTATGCTTCGTCGCGCCGTAACACCACAAAACCGCAGAAGCTGAAAAAAACTGCGGCACGTGAACAAATACTGTTCAGTAACACCGGACGCCCTGCTAAAAAGGTGGTCTAATTCAAGGAAACCGTTGCCAAACTTTGAGACGAGTTCCTGACTATTATTTCGTGTTTTACGGGGCTTGCCACATTTAGGACAACTTAGTCGAGCAACTAGAACGCGAACAAACCCAGCGAAATTCAAGGCTGTGAAATGCTTGGTACTACATTTGTAACCCCCCCTCCTTCAAGCTCCCCACTTAGTGCAATACAGGGTAGTATTGCCTATGGTGACGGGAATCCGTCCACCGTGACGCAGATAACTTATGCCTTTGGAACAGATTTTGGTTCGCAGGCCTGGACGTCAGCATACAAGGCCGAGTTTCGCGAAGCTCTCGCCGCGATAGAAGCGGTAACGAACATTTCGTTTATAGAAACAACTGATGTCAACAATGCTGATCTAGAAGAAATCATTGCGCCCGGCTCGTATTTTCACCCCAGCACCAACACCCTCGGTTTCCACTACACACCATCAAGCAGAACGTCTTTGGGCGCTTACAACACCGCCTTCTGGACAGCAAACACTGGACTCGGAGGCAACGGTGATCCAGGTGGGTTTTTCTTTACCACCCTTATTCATGAATTGGGCCACGCGCTGGGGTTAGGCCACCCACATGATACCGGCCTGGGTACAACGATAATGAGCGGCGTGACCTCGGCGTTTGACTCTTTTGGGGTCGGAAACCTCAATCAGGGTGTCTTCACCGTAATGTCATATAATGACGGCTGGACCTCTCAGAACGGTGGTCTGCGTTCAACGGCCACTTATGGAGGTTCTACCGGACTTGGAGCGCTTGATATTGCAGCGTTGCAGGCGATGTATGGCGCGAACACAACGTACAACAGCGGGGACAATACCTTTGTCCTGCCTTACGCCAACTTTGCTGGCACCGGATACCAAGCAATTTGGGACACCGGTGGGAATGACACCATTCAGCATGTTGGCAGCTCGGATTCTTGGATCGACTTAAGGCCCGCCACGCTGGACTACAGCGACACCGGCGGCGGAGTCGTCTCTCACGCGACGGGAGTAAGGGGTGGTTTTACAATTGCGCACGGCGTTGTCATCGAGAATGCGTCGGGCGGATCAGGCGCAGATGTTATCGTAGGGAATACCGCTCAGAATACTCTGTGGGGGAATGCTGGACACGACAGAATATACTCGGTGTCAGATGGAACCAACAACAACACGATCTACGGTGGCTTAGGCAATGACACGATTTATCTTGCCATGGGGTCCGGGGCCGATCAGGTCTTTGGAAACGAAGGTAACGACACGGCCGTCGTGACTCGCAATGGCGGCACATTCACCGGAGGGACCGGAACGGATACCGTCAGGTTCGTCAGCGCCATCAGCACATATCTGTTTATCGACAACGGAAGCACTTATGAATTTCTCGATGTCGTATCGCGAGTTTCGTTCACAATCGCCAACGATGTAGAGTTAGTCCAGTTCTTGGATGGGGTACAGCAATACACCCGGGCGGGCATCCAAACCGCAATGCAGCTCACAGATATCGACAACCAGGGCACCACGCTAAAGCACGCAGCACAGGGCCTTTATGTTGTGGATTCGGGTGGTTCCAATCTGGGGCTGATTTATAATGGCCAAGCAGTCGGCGCGGCTTCGTTCGCTGGCTGGCAAGCTATTCAGGCCGAAGCATCCGGCGGTGATTACCGTGTGTTGTGGAAGAATAGTGACGGAACATATCTTGAATGGGTCGTCGACAGCAGCGGTCAATTCAAAGGCAGCAACTCTGTCGCCAATGTTGTAAGCTTGGAAACGTTCTACAACGCTGATTTGAATAATGACGGTACGATCGGGCACACATCGACCAATATCGAATCCAATGGATCTACGACCCTCGGGTCCACAACGCAAAACGTGTATCTCATAAATGGCACCATCGAGCTTGCTCTGGGTGATGGCACCACAGTCGGACCCAGCAGCATTGCCGGGTGGCAAGCCATTCATGCCGAAGCCGCATCAGGCGGAGGTTACACAGTTCTCTGGCAAAGCGCCGGTGGTGTCTATGGTGAATGGATCGTCGATGCTTCTGGTCGACTTCAAAGCAGCAGCGTCATCGATGATGTCAGGGACGTTGAAGCAAATTATGGTGTCGACCTGAACTCCGATGGTCAAATCGGCCATTTCACGACAACTATCGAATCCAATGGATCTACGACCCTCGGATTCACAACGCGAAACGTATATCTCATAAATGGCACCATCGAGCTCGC